>JBEIHY010000017.1:0-51304 GCA_040381035.1 Hyphomonadaceae bacterium | reverse complement strand
CCGACGCCTTGCCCTTGGAAATCAACCCCTCCAGCCGAGCCCGCTCCTCAGCGCTGAGGTCCACAATGAATTTCTTGGCCGCCATGATGATACGCCTCGCTGGTTGTTACCAGCACGGCAAGAATCAGCGTTCGCAACGACCGTACATGAGTCAAATTAGCCGAGGCGCGCCATTAGCTCAAAAGCACTAATGTTGACTTCACGGCAAAAGGGAAACGCGAACGAAAAACGCGCGAAAAGGTCACCGATTCCTTAATAGGTCCGCTTCTTCGGCGGGATAGGTTGCACGTCGTTGGTCATGGTGTTGGCGTGGACCGGGCGGTAGTCGATTTTGACGCCGCCGCTGGCTTCATCGAACCAGGCCAGTGTGTGCTTCATCCAGTGCGCGTCGTCGCGTTCGGCGTAATCTTCGCGGGCGTGGGCGCCACGGCTTTCGGTTCGATTGGCGGCAGAATGCACGGTGACCATGGCTTGCTGGATCAAATTGTCGAACTCCAACGCCTCGACCAGATCAGTGTTCCAGATCATCGACCGATCGGTGACGGCGAGGTCCGGCAACTGCGCCCAGACATCGCCCATCCGCTTGACGCCTTCGTCCAGCACCGGGCCGGTGCGATAGACGGCGCAGGTTTCCTGCATGGCATGCTGCATCTGGTCGCGCAGGCGTGCGGTCGGCAATTTGCCTTTGGCGGTGCGGAATTTCTCGAGCCGCGCAATATGGGCCTTGCCCGCATCCTTGGCCAGCGCCGGCTGGCTATCGCCGGCTTTGACCATTTCCCCGCAACGCAGCCCAACCGCGCGGCCAAACACCACAAGATCGATCAGCGAATTGGAGCCAAGCCGATTTGCGCCGTGCACCGATACGCAGGCCGCCTCGCCCACCGCCATCAGGCCGGGCACCACGGCGTCGGGATCGTCGCCCTTTTTGGTGAGAACCTCGCCGTGATAGTTCGTTTGGATGCCGCCCATATTGTAATGCACGGTCGGCAGCACCGGGATCGGTTGGCGGGTGACATCGACGCCGGCAAAGATGCGCGCACTTTCCGAAATGCCCGGCAAGCGCGCCTCGATGATCTTGGGATCCAGGTGATCGAGGTGGAGGAAGATGTGATCCTTTTTGGGGCCAACGCCGCGGCCCTCGCGGATCTCGATTGTCATCGCGCGCGAAACCATATCGCGCGGGGCGAGGTCCTTCACGGTCGGAGCGTAGCGCTCCATGAAGCGCTCGCCGTTTGAGTTGGTGAGATACCCGCCTTCGCCGCGCACGCCTTCGGTGATCAGGCAGCCGGAGCCGTAAATCCCGGTCGGATGGAATTGCACGAATTCCATATCCTGCAGCGGCAGGCCGGCGCGCAGCACCATGGCGTTGCCGTCGCCGGTGCAGGTGTGGGCGCTGGTGCAGCTGAAATAGGCGCGGCCATAGCCGCCGGTGGCGAGCACGACGCGCTGGGCGCGGAAGCGGTGCAGCGTGCCGTCATCGAGTTTCCAGGCGGTCACGCCGCGGCACACGCCATGCTCATCCATGATCAGATCGAGGGCGAAATACTCGATGAAGAACTCCGTCGCGTGGCGCAGCGATTGGCCATAAAGCGTGTGCAGAATGGCGTGGCCTGTGCGGTCAGCCGCCGCGCAGGTGCGCTGCACCGGCGCTTCGCCGTAATTGCGCGTCATGCCGCCAAAGGCACGCTGATAGATTTTGCCTTCATCGGTGCGCGAAAACGGCACGCCCCAATGCTCCAGCTCATACACCGCCGCCGGGGCGTTCTGGCACAGATACTGGATCGCGTCCTGGTCGCCGAGCCAATCGGAGCCTTTGACGGTATCAAACATGTGCCAGCGCCAGTCGTCTTCGCCCATATTGCCGAGCGCAGCCGAGATGCCGCCTTGGGCGGCGACCGTGTGCGACCGGGTCGGGAAAACTTTGCTGATGCAGGCGGTTTTCAATCCGGCCTGGGCGCAGCCAAGCGCGGCCCGCAGACCCGAGCCGCCGGCGCCGACCACCACCACATCAAACGTATGATCAATCCAAGTCGTTGCAGCCACGGATCACCCCCCAAACGAAACGCGCAGGATCGCCCATACCGCAACCACGGTGAGAGCGATGGTGAAAAACGAATTGCCCAAAAGCGCCAGCGTCTTACCCACCGGCTTGGTGAGATAGTCCTCGATCACCACCTGCAAGCCCAGCCGCATGTGATAGAACGCCGCAGTCACGAACAGCACCAGCAGCACGTTGTTGATCGGGTGTGCGACAAAGGCGCGGGCGGCGTCATGGCCGCCCTTGAAGCTCAGCGCCGCGGCAATCATGAACCACGGCAGGAGGAACATCAGAGCCAGCGCTGAAACCCGCTGGGCAATGAAATGGCCGGTGCCTTCTTTGGCGGCGCCGAGACCACGGACGCGGCCGAGCGGCGTGCGCAAGGCGGATTTCGGAGTGGTCATCGCTTCGTCCTCACAGGCTCGCCAAGGCCCACAGGCCGACCGGCGCGACCAGCGCAAAAATGATCACAAACCAGCCCGACGCATCGGCGGTTTTCGGCTTCAGTCCGCGCCCGACATCCCAAACCAAATGCCGCACCCCATTGCCGAGGTGATAGAACGCCGCCACCGAGAAGCCATAGAGCACAAGTTGCCCCGGCAGCGTCGCGAGCAGCCCGGCAAGCTGGGCATAGGCCTCAGGCCCGATCGCCACAGTGATGAGCCAAATCGTCAGACCGATCGCGGCAAGATACAGACCAACGCCCGTGGCGCGGTGGAAGATCGACGTCGCCATCGTTACATGCCAGCGCCACACCTGCAGATGCGGCGACAGCGGTCGTTCAGTTGGGGCCTTCGGGCCTGCCATGGATCACCTAACATCAAACACCTTGGACAATTGGGAAAATGATCTGAGGCGCCCCGCGGCCACTGTCAAACGCTTGGCGCTTGTGGCGAACCAGAATTTCGCCCTGACGATCCGGCACATACTGACCGAATTTCCGATGCGTGAGCAATCCAAGAAACCTCTGATTCTTGTGCCCTTTCTGGAACCGGAGGTTCGCCCTGCGCTGGCTCCAATGCGATGGCGAACTTCTGATCCAGGGCCCGCAATCCCGGGCCGCTTCTTGGCGCGCGCAGACCGTGCTGGATTGGCGCGATGGCCGATACCGCCGCGCTCGCGAGCCGCATGACCTTGCGCGAGTTCCTCGACTGGGAGGAGCGCCAGCCGTGCAAGTATGAATTGATTGGCGGCTTTGTTCGGGCAATGGCCAGCGCCACGCAGGGCCATAACATCATCAAGGTCAACATCATTTCGATGCTGCGCGCCAAATGGCGCGGCGGCTCCTGCCGGCCTTGCGACAGCGACACAAAGGTCGTCGCAAACGCCCAGAGCTGCTATCCAGCCGTCACCGTCGATTGCGGTCCGCTGCTGGCCAACGCCACTGCCGCCAGCGAGCCGAAAATTGTGCTCGAGGTCTTATCGCCATCGACCCGCGACAGCGTTTTCGCCGAGAAGCTGCCGGCCTATCAGCCCGCCGCCACCCTGCAAATCGTGTTCGCGGCACCCGGGCGCATGCATCTTTATGTCCGGAACCGAAGGCTCGACGGCGCCCGGGTCGAAAGCGAGGTTGCCAGACCAGACCAGCCGCTGGCCTTGCCGAGCATCGCGGCCGAACTCGCCTTGACAGCGATCTACGAAGACATCGCTTAGGCCAATGCCGATATTCATCTTACCGCCGGGCACAGAAAGTGTTAAGATTTACACCAGGATTGCTGGCCGGCCGAACGCCGCCACAGGCGCCACGGGGAGACGAGAATGTCGGAGGTCTATCAGGTCGCAGCGACCGGGTTGAACATGCGCGAGCTGCCCGACGCGGGCGCCGAAATCCTCACCAGCTTGCCGCGCGGCCATTTCGTCACCCGCCTCGACCAACGCGACTGGGGTCAGGGCTGGTGGCGGGTCGAGGCCGATCTGGCGATGATGACCTATCAGGGCTATGTCGCCGCCCGCTTCCTCACCCCCTACAAGCCGAAAGCGCAGGGCAGCGCCGGCAAGCGCACAATCACCGCAGCGGACCTGATCAAGGTCGTGCCCAACGCCAATCCGCAACTCTGCCAACAACTCGCCCCGGCGTTTGAAAAAGAGCTTCCCAAGGGGCGGATCAATACCGGCCTGCGGATTGCCCATTTCGTGGCGCAAATGGCCCATGAATGCGCGTTTCGCTTCCTGACTGAGCTTGGCAACGACGCCTATTTCGCCAAATACGAAACCGGCACCTCGATCGGCAATCGCTTGGGCAATACCCAGCCGGGCGATGGGCCGCGCTATAAGGGCCGCGGCATCATCCAGCTCACGGGCAGGGCGAATTATCGCACCTTTGGCCAAAAGATCGGCGTCGATCTCGAAAACCAACCTGAACTCGCCGCCAATCCCGAAATCGCCACCCGTGTGGCCGTGTTCTATTGGACCGACCGCAAAATCAACGATCCCGCTGACGCCGACGACGTCTACACCGTCACCCGCCGCATCAATGGCGGTCAAAACGGCATCGACGACCGGATCATGAAGCTGAAGATCGCCAAATCGATCTGGTTTGACGCGCTGACCAGTTGACCGAGCCCGATCCCCACAGCCGAACGAGACCACCCCAATCCGTGAGTGACCATGCGCATTTTCATCCTCTGCTTGAGTTTTTTCGTGCTGAGCCTGCCTGCCCTTGCCCAGACCAGTCCTGACGCCCAGCTCAGCGGCCTGCTCGCCCGCTTCGACACCCTGGAGCGCGCGGTTGATCCGATCACCGCCAGCCAGGAGGGCGACCGCGACGCGCTCAAACGCTGGCCGGACGTCACGGCCGCCGCCCAAGCGCGCTATCTGACGCAGTGGCGCTCGATGCGCGCCGACGCCGCCGCCATCTCAGAGGCCGCGCTCAACGCCGACGCCAAGCTCAATCGCCGGCTTTTCCTGTACACGCTTGATGACCGCATCGCCGCCGCCGCGTTTGACCGCGATCGCATGCCGTTCTCCAATGACAGCGCATTCCCCTCCACGGCGGATTATGTCGCGCGCAATTTACCGATCCGCAGCGAAGCCGATGCGCAAGCATGGCTGGCGCGCCTGGAGGCGTTGCCGAAATTCTACGCCGACAATCTGGCCAATGCCCGGCGCGGATTGAAGGACGGCTTTGTCCAGCCGCGGGTTGTCAGCCTGCGCACTTTGGAGGTTTTGAAGGGCCTCGCGCCGGATGCCGCGGCCCCGGACAAGAGCGTGCTGTTTAAGCCGCTCGCCACCCTGCCGGCGACCATCCCGGCGCCGCGCCAAGAGGCCTTGCGCCAGCAGGCCCGCGCGCTCATCGCCGACAAAATCGCGCCCGCCCATGCCGCCACGATTGCGTTTTTCGAAAAGGAATATCTGCCGAAATCGCGCACCGCGCTTGCGGCGCGCGATCTGCCCAATGGCGCAGCGTTCTACACCTACCTCGCGCGGATGCATACCACGACGCTGCTGACGCCCGATCAAATCCACCAGATCGGCCTGGATGAAGTCAAACGCATCCGCGCCCGCATGGACGAGACGATCAAGGCGTCGGGCTTCAAGGGCAGCTTCGCGGATTTCCAGAAGTTCCTGCGCACCGATCCGCAATTCTACGCCAAAAGCAAAGAGGAATTGCTCGAAAAGGCCTCGCGCATGGCCAAACGCGCCGATGACGCGATGCCGGGATTGTTTGCCACCCTGCCGCGCCTGCCCTATGGCGTTCGTCCGGTTCCGGACGAAATCGCGGATGGCTACACCACCGGGCGCTACTGGCCCGGCAGTCCCGACCAGGGCATAGCCGGCGCCTATATCGTCAACACCTCCAAGCTCGATCAGCGCCCGCTGCATGAATTGCCCGCGCTGACCCTGCATGAAGGCGTGCCCGGCCATCATCACCAGATCGCGCTGTCGCAGGAGCGCAAGGATCTGCCGAGCTTCCGGCGCAATTCCTACACGACCGCCTATGTCGAAGGCTGGGGGCTTTATGCGGAGTATCTTGGCGAGGAGATGGATTTCTACCGCTCGCCCTACGAACACTTCGGCCGCCTCAGCTATGAGATGTGGCGCGCGTGCCGGCTGGTTGCCGATACCGGCCTGCATTGGAAGCGCTGGAGCCTTGCCCAGGCGCGGCAATGCTTCGACGACAACACCGCTTTGAGCCCGCACAACATCACCACCGAATTGGAGCGCTACGTCGCTGATCCGGGCCAGGCGCTGGCGTACAAGATCGGGGAAATCGAATTGCGCCGTTTGCGCGTGCAATCGACCAGCGAACTCGGCGCCAAATTCGATGTGCGTCGTTTCCATGATGCACTGCTGGTCGATGGCGCTATGCCGCTTGATGTGCTGGCCGAACAGATCAACGCTTGGACCGCAAAGGAGAAGGCCAAGCCCTGATGCGGATCACAATCCTGGAAACCGGGCGCCCGCCGGAAGCTTTGCGCGGCGCCTATCCGTCCTATCCGGCCATGTTTGAAACGCTGCTCACTGGCGCCGATGCGGATTTGGCCTTCCACAGCATTGCGGTTGTTGACGATGCGCCCCTACCCGACCCGGAGACGCTGGACGCCGTGCTGATCACCGGCTCGCCGGCCGGGGTTTATGAGGATCATCCCTGGATCGCGCCGCTGGAAGACTTTATCCGCGCCGCAGCCGCCGCGGCCACCCCGCAAGTCGGCATTTGCTTTGGCCACCAGATCATGGCGCAAGCGTTTGGCGGGCGGGTGGAGAAAAGCGCCAAGGGCTGGGGCGTGGGGCGCCATCATTACGCGATCAAGGTTCGCCCGGACTGGATGCAGCCCGAGGCCGAGGCGTTTGCCGTTGCGGCCAGTCATCAAGACCAGGTTGTCGCCCTGCCGCCGACAGCGCGGGTCCTGGCGCACAGCGATCATTGCGCCTTTGCCGCGCTCGACTATGCCCACGCGCCAGCCATGAGCCTGCAGGGCCATCCGGAAATGAGCGCGGCGTTTGCCGCCGATCTGGTGCAGGCGCGGCGCGGGATACGCATCCCGGAACCGATTGCAGCAGCGGCGCTGGAAAGCTTGAGCCAACCGACCGATCATGCGCTGGCGGCGCAATGGATCGTGCAGTTTTTCCGCCATTCTTACCGCGCGCGCTAAGGGTCAATCCCTGCGCAGGCCGGCGGTCAGCCGTTGCGCGACAAGCCGCAGTTCGGCAGCGATCGCAGTCCCGCTTTCGCCAGTGCGCGCGCGCCGGCCAACAAAGTCGATCCGCTCGGCCAGTTCGTGATCGCGATGATACCGCAACAGCGCGGCCATCCCGGCGAGCGGGGCGCTCAGTGTTGCGGCTTTGGCCGGCGTCTCAGCGTCCATCGACCAAACGTTCAGCCGTCGCGCCGCGGTAGCCATACTCAAAGGCTCATCAGCCACGGCCTCGCGGCGGCGCTCAATCAGCCGAAAACCGCGTTTGGGCTGGCGCCGGTCTGGTCCGAAATAGCTCTTGTGATCGACCCAACTCATGCCACGAACCCGATCAAACCACAAATAAAGTGATGCCACGGAAGGATTAAGGAGGCGCGAAAAGACGTGGTAAGGAAGGAGGGTCTTTGCAAAGGCGCACGCGCCGGCCCGCTCACCCGCCCGCCAACAATCCGGGCTTGACCCGCGCGATCACGGCATCGGCGCTGCCGGGGGCGTAGGGTTCGCGGCCTTTGACGCCCCACACCGGATCGGGCCAGGCGGCGTCGCCCTCGCCGCGACCAACGACATGGATGTGCAACTGCCGCACCACATTGCCAAGCGCCCCGACATTGACCTTCTGCACGCCAGCAAGCGCGGCCACCGCGCGCGACGCCGCGCGCACTTCGCGAAACAGCATGAGCGCGTCCACGTCGCTCAGATCATGCAACTCGCGCAGGCCCCGCCGCTCAGGAACCAGGATCAACCAGGGCCAACGGGCATCGTCTTTCAACAGCACATGACACAGATCGAGGCGGCAGACATCAAATGAGCCCGCCGCCAGCCGCGGCTCCAGAACGAAGGGATGCATGGCCATGGTCTATCTCTGCGGGATTGCGGCCCAATAATCAAAATCAAGAATGACGCCTTTGGTATAGTCGCCTAATTCGGTTTTCAGCGGATGATCTGAGCACGGACGGTTTTTGGTGGCCGTGAGCCGCAGCCGCAGCGCGCCCCAGCCGGCGCCGAGATCGGCCTTGTCGAGCACCTCGCTCCAGGCAAACACCGTGTCGCCGGCAAACAGCGGCGCGACATGGCGCCCGCCATTGATGGCGATGATCGCGGCGGCGTTCGCCAAGCCATTGAAGGCCAAAGCGCGGGCGATCGAAATCACCACGCCGCCATAGATCAGCCGCTTGCCGAAGCGCGAACTTTGCTGGCCGAGAGCATCGAAATGCACGCGGGCGGTGTTCTGATAGAGGCGCGTGGCGATCTGATGCTCGGCTTCTTCCACGGTCATGGCGTCGACATGGTCGATCTTTTCGCCGACCTCATAATCGCCAAAGCCATGCCCAGACCCGGCCAAAACCCAGTCATAGCCTTTCGGCGCAAACGCCGGGCGGATCAGATCCGGAACCGCAACAACAGACGCCAGGTCGGGAATATCCACTTCGCCAATGCCGGCCTCTTCATCGCGCTTATTGACCATCACCCAGCGGCAATAGCTGAGCACGGTTTGGCCCGTCTGATTGATGCCGCGGGTGCGGACATAGACAACGCCTGTCTTGCCGTCCTTGTTGGGTTTCAGGCCGATGACATCGCTTTCCGCACACAGCGTATCGCCCGGATAAACCGCGCCGAGAAACTTGCCCTCCGCATAGCCGAGATTGGCGACGGCGTTCAGGCTGATGTCGGGCACTGTTTTGCCGAACACAGTGTGAAACACCAGCAGCGGATCGATCGGCGCGCGCGGCAAACCAAGGCTCTCGGCGAAGCTGTCAGCGCTGTAGAGGGCAAACCGCGAGCCGGTCAGCGCCGTGTAAAGCGCAGCATCGCCAGCGCTCAGTGTGCGCGGCGTTGCGTGACGGATCACCTGCCCGAGCCGGAAGTCCTCAAAGAAATTGCCAGGATTGGATTTTAGCATTTCGCCGCTGCTTAAAGAACGCTGCTTCGATAGCGCCGCCGCGCCAACGGCTGCAAGGCCAAACGAATGAAACCGCATAAAACCGCCTCGCGGCCTTGCTTGGAATGTGTTAACGCCCCGCCACACTAGAGGGGCCGACCATGACCGATGCCACCATCCAGACCCGCGAGCTTGATTTGCGCGAACGCGAATTGAAGATTGAGGAACAAAAAATGGAGCGGGCGCGCCGCGCCTCCATTCTCGATTGGGTCAAGGGCCTCGCCCTGCCGATCGCCAGCTTGATCGCATCGCTGTTTTTCTTTGCCGTGCAGCAGCAGCAACAGGCGTTTGAACGCGCCCTTGGCAATGTCCGCGAGGGCTTGAAGCTCTACTATGAACAGGTCGGCCAGATTGAACGCACCGCGCAGGATGACCGGCTGAAGATCGAACTCGCGACGGATGTGTTTTCCTCCACCGTTCGGATATATCCGGAAGTCTATTGCAGCGCCCGCAGCGATCTGTTGGAGCGGATTTCGGCCGCCGGCATGGCCGTGATCGACCAGGATGCGGCGCGGCTTAAAGTGATCGGCCATGGCCGGCCAAGCGCGCGCGAGGGCCTGGGCAGCCCGCGCTGGCATTTTGTCACCACCATGTTTGAACCGACCATGCCTCCCTGTGAGGCCTTGAATGAGCAGCCGCCCGGCGCAGCCAAGGCCGCGCCCGCAGCGCCTTTCCCGCAAGCGTCGACGCCCGCGCCAGGGCCGGCGCCAGCCGAAACTGCAGCTGGCGCGGCGCCGCCCGAAGCGCCGCTGCGCGATGCGCCAGCGGCCGCCGCGGAGCCGCAAGCCCCGGTCTTCCGCGCCAGCCAAGTCTATCGCATCTTTGTGCAAGTTGGTTCCGGCAGCACACCCGCCGTCGTCGACGCTTGGCGCGACGAAGTCAGCGAAGCCGGCTTCACGATGATGCGCAGGGTTCAGGAGGTCGGCCGCCCGCTGACGAGCGGCACCGTGCGCTATAATGGCCAGGGCGCGCGCGGCGGCGTCGTTAAAGCCGATGCTGAGATGCTCGCGGCATGGCTTTCGACGAAAACCGGCCAACCGATTGCGGCCCTGGATATTGGCGACAAATTTCCAAACCTGCGGGAAGACTTTCTCGAAGTCTGGTTGCCCGATCCGCCGGCGGCGAGCGCGAAAAAGCGCCCTGGGACGCCGTAACGCGCTGCCGAGAAAGTCCTCGCATGTCGCGACCGTGGCGACGTTCTTGGCGCTCGCCGCCGTCATGCTGACGCCGCAGCAGAGCGGCGCCATGACGGCCCCAACGAGGCCAAGCGCCGGCAGACTTGATCCAAACGGCGACGCAAACGTCACAAACCGCGCGGCGCACTGAGATGATGACGCGAGCCGCGATCTTTGCGCGCCGCGCCGGGCCCAAGCGAAAAGGCGTCTTGCACGACTTTAACGGCAGACTGTTGGCGCGCTGCTAGGGCGTCTTCGCTGGCGACGGCGAGGTCGCCGGCGCCGGCGGCGCTGGCGGATCGATCGCGAGCATTTCAACCCACAGTCCGGCGCGTGGGCGCAAGAACTCTTTCACCGCCGGATGCGCCAGATAACCGCTGCGGTCGACCTCGCTCGGGAAAGCAAGCAGCTCAACGCGGTCAAACGGCCCATCGCCCTCCAGCGCGGTATAATCGCCAACAAAACCGGTGGTGAGCGATGTTGCCTTGTTGCTGACGCGGGCAAGCTCCAAGGCAGCGTCATTGCGGCTGCCCGGTTGAGCGCGGATCAGCGTCAGCAGCAGCGCTGCGCCCGGCGCCGGGGCGGGCGCAGAACTTTGCATGCCATAAACCGTGAACACCCCGGCGCGGTCGCGCAGGCGCATGGCGGTGCGATACGCCTCGCCCCACCAGAACCCGTCGAGGGTGGCGTAGTCTTTGAACTGGACAATAACGGCCGACCGCTTGTCACATGGGCCAGCAACGCAGGTGACCCCACGGCCCGGCCCGCCAATCCCGATATAGCGCCCGCCATTGGTCGCATAAATGGGCGCCAAGGCCTTGGCGTATTCGCCGACTTTGGCGCGGTCGCTCACCACGCCGAGGACGACGAGATAGGATGGCGCCGTCCGCTCCTGCGCCAACGCAGGAAACGCAAAGAGCAACGCCAAAATCGACAAGATGATTCGCATCGGGCTCTCCTCAAGCTCACCGCACCAGCGTGAGCGTCAGCGGCGGATAGGCCGCAATCACAATCACGCCGATCAGTAGAACCAGGATAAATGGCAGAACGGCGCGGCACACATCCAAAAACGGCGTCTTGAACGCCGCCGCCGCGATCATCAGATTGAGCCCCACCGGCGGGGCCAGATAACCGATCTGCAGATTGGCGATCATCATCACACCGAAATGCACCGGGTCCATGCCCTGGGCCTCCGCAATCGGCAAAAGCAGCGGGCCAAAGATCAACACCGCCGAGCCTTCATCCAGAAAAGCTCCGACCAACAGCAACAGCACATTGGCGCCGACAATGAACTGCGTCGGGCTGTGGATATGGCTTTCCAATTGGGCGGCCATCGCCTGCGGCACGCCCTGCCAAGTCATGAAAACATTCAGCGACACCGCCAGCGTCAACAGCGGAAAAAGCCCCCCGATCAGGCGCGAGGTTTCCACCGTCACGGCGCCGAGATCAGGGATCTTGAGATCGCGATGGATCAGCACTTCGATGACGATGGCGAGCAGCACCGAAACCGCCGCCGCCTCCGTGGCGGTGAAATAGCCGGAATAGATGCCGCCAAGTATCGCTGCCGGGATCATCAGCGCAAACACCGCACGCCGCGCCGCGGTCAAGATTTCAGTGACGCTCCACCAGCCGCCGCGCAGCTTGAGATTGGTCGCCATCGCATAGACCGACAACAGCGAAGCCAGAAGCAAGGCCGGCAACAGTCCGCCGAGGAACAGATCCGGGATCGAGGTTTCGGTCATGAAGCCAAACAGGATCATCAGGATCGAGGGCGGCACGATGACGCCCAAGGTCGCAGCCGCGCAGATCAACCCGATGGCAAAGCTCTTTTTGTAGCCGGCCGCAGTGAGCGCTGGATACATGATCGAGCCGATCGCCATCAGGGTCGCCGCGGAGGAGCCGGAGACTGAGCCAAAGCCGATACAGGCAAGCACCGTAGCCACCGCAAGCCCGCCAGGAATCGGCCGCGTCAGCGCCTGCATCAGCCCCACAAGGCGATGCGCAATCGTGCCCTTTGACATGATCGCGCCGGCCAGCATGAACAGCGGAATGGCGATCAGCACGTCCTGATTGACGCCGCGCCAGATATCATAGGCGACATAGATCGGATTGCCGTCTTGCCACACGACATAGACGGCCATCGCTGCAGCCGCCAACACGACAACGATCGGTTGGCGCAGCGCAATCAACCCGATCACGCCGGCCAGGATCAACAGCTCCGGCGCGAGTTCCGCCCAGCTCATAAGATGCGCTCCGGCGGCGGCTCAATCGCAGCGGTTTCAGGCGCTGGGTCTTCGGGCGGGCGCAGATCAGGGAGGATCGCAAACAGCAGATAGCGCAGCGCATTGATGCTGAAGGCGGCGGCGATGATGGCCTGCACTGGCCAGATCGGCGTGCGCAATACGCTCGCCACATCGCCCAGGCGTTGCGATTCCAACATCATCAGCCAGCACAAGCCGCCAAGCCCAGCCAGGATCGCCGCACTGATCGCGTCGGCAAGCCGAAAAATTGCGCGGTTCCAGCTCGGCGGGAAAATCCAATCCAGAAACTTGGCGCGCAGCTGGCCGCCGGTTTGCGCGGCCAGCCCAAAGCCGAACATCGCCACGGTCGCGAGGCCGATGAGCCCAACTTGCGTTGCGCCCAGCAAGCCCGCCCCGGTGAATTCGCGCTTCAACACGTCCGCGATGAGCGCCAACGCCATCAGCGCAAACGCCGCCACGCAAACCACCCGCTCCACGGCGGTCAGGCCATCGAGGAAGGCTTTCACAGCTTTCATGGCGCGGCCTTGGGCGCAGCCGCTGGCGCGGGCAGCGGCGAAAGCGCGGCAAACGCCGCCTTGCCGGCTTGGATTTCGGCCCAAACTTCCGCGCTTGCTCCGCCGATATCGGCGATCAAGGCTGGCGCAACGTCGGCGGTTGCCGCCACCCATTGGGCGCGCTGATCCGGCGTCAGTTCGTGCACCTTGATTCCGCGTTTGGCCATTTGGGAAAGCGCAAAAGCGGTGAGATTGCGCACGCTTTGGCGCGCCTGCGCACTCGACATCCAGGCGTGCCCGATAGTGTCGCGCTGGCTGGCGCTGGCGCTCTCCCACCAGGCGCGATTGGCGATGATCGCGCCGGTGTCATAGCTGTGACGCGAGAGCGTGAAATCGGTGGCGTAGGCGAGCGTGGAGAAGAAGTGGAACACGGTCGCGCCCAGGCCGCCATCGATCAGCCCGGTTTGCAAGGCCGGCACCAGTTCGGTGGCGCCGAGCGGCACGCTGTCGGCCCCCACCGCCCGCAAAAACCCTTGCGCGGCGCGATTGGGCGAACCGCGCAGCCGCCGCCCTGCCGCGTCCGCCGGCAACAGGATCGCGCCATTGGAATAAATGTTTGTCCACCCCACCTCGACCCATTGCAGCAGCTTCAAGCCCTTGGCCGCAAACAGCGGATCAAACACCGCTTTCAAATAGCGGTCATAGACGAAATCGACTTCCGCTTCGCTGGAGAACACGAACGGCGCCATCGCGATCGTCAGTTCTGGAATGATCGACGACAGCCCCTGCAGCGAAGGCCCGCCAATATGAGCCCGGCCGCGGCGGATATCGAACATTTGCTGTTCTTCGGCGCCGGTTTCGCTGCGGTTGAAATAGGTGATCTGGATCGAGGGGTCCTTGGCGATATTGCCCTTGAAATAGGTCCATTGCTCATCCCAGGGCGATTTTGGCGGCGTATTGGACACCGCCCGGCCATAGAGCGAACCGGGCTGGGGGCGAGGCGGCGGGCCACAGGCGCTCAGTGCGCCTGCGCCAAGCAAGGCCAAAGCCGTGCGGCGGCGGATCGGGGTGGCGGCACTCGCCAAATGAACGCCCCCTTCGACCCCGGGGCCGCCGCGCCCGGTCAAAACTTGGTGGCCAACCTCGGACTCGAACCGAGACGTCCTTGCGAACGGCAGATTTTGAGTCTGCTGCGTCTACCGATTTCGCCAGTTGGCCGCCCCTCCCCTCTAGCCGGGGCTTTCCCGGTGCGCAAGCGATCCTGCGCGCTGGCGACTGCGTAGAAGCGCCATGACCCACCCGATTGCGATCATCGGCGCCGGCATGGCGGGCCTGGCCTGCGCGCGCCGACTGGCCGATCACGGCCGCGCCGTTTGCCTATTCGACAAGGGCCGCAAGGCCGGCGGGCGGCTTGCCACGCGCCGGATCGAGACCGCCCACGGCCCCGCCCAGTTCGACCATGGCGCGCAGTATTTCACTGCCCGCGATCCTGATTTCCGGGCCGCCCTCGCCAGCCTGCAGGCCGCCGGGACCGTGGCGGCGTGGGCGGGCGACTTCGCCGTACTGACCGACGGGCGATCATCGCCAAGCCGGGCAGAGATGCGGTATGTCGCCGCCCCGGGCATGAGCGCCCTTCCCGCCGCCTTGGCGCAGGGCCTGACGATCCATAGCGGCGCCGAGATCATCAGGGTTCGGGGCGATCGCGGCGTCCATTGGCTTGATCGCGCGGACGGCGCGCCTTGCGGGCCGTTCAGCTCCGTCATTGTCGCCACGCCCGCCGAGCAGGCCGTGCGTCTACTGGAGCCAATCGCGCCGGCCTTCGCCGCCGAAGCCAAGGCCGCGCGAACTGCGCCGTGCTGGGCCGGCCTATTTGCCTTCGCCGCGCCGACCTTTTTGCCCTTCACCGCTCTGCGCTTCAGCGACCATCCCGTGCTCGGCTGGATTGCCCTCGACAGCGCCAAACCCGGCCGGAATAAAGATATCGTCTGTTGGGTTGTTCATGCGCGCGCCGATTGGTCGCGCGCCAATCTAGAGCGCGACGCCGCCGAAGTCTGCGCTGACCTCGAGGCAGCCTTGATCGCGCTGTTCGACAATCGCCCGGCGCCGATTTACGCGCAGGCGCATCGCTGGCGCTATGCCCAGGTCGAACAGGCGGCGGGGTCAGCTTTTGCCTGGAACGCAGCAAGCGGCGTTGGCGTCTGCGGCGACTGGCGGCTCGGGCCGCGCGTCGAACTCGCCTGGCGGTCGGGCTACCAGATGGCCGGCGCCGCGCTGGCGCAAGCCCCAGTTTAGCGCTTGGCCTCACGGCATGCGTCAGAGCAGACCTTCACTTGTGGCCAATCGCGCCCCCATTTTTGCGCCACACCAATGGCCGTCCGCAAGCCGCACATGGCTTTTGCGGCAGATCGGCCAAGCTGTGCTTAACGCCGTCGGCCGCCTTGCGCGCGCCTTTGGCCATCGCCATTTCTGCCGGCAGCCGTTTCGCGTGGTTGAGCCTTGCTGGGGCTGGTTGTATGCCCGTGCCTGCGACCCTCGCACCCGTCGAAAAAAATCATGACCCAACGCCCCATCCGCAAAGCCGTTTTGCCTGTCGCCGGTCTCGGCACCCGCGTCCTGCCCGCGACCAAAGCGGTGCCCAAAGAGATGCTCGCCGTGTTCGACCGGCCGGCCATCCAATATGTGGTGGATGAAGCGCTGGAGGCTGGCATCGAGCACATCGTGTTTGTCACCGGGCGCAACAAGGCGTCCATCGAAGACTATTTCGACCGCGCTTATGAGCTCGAAGACACGCTGAAGATGAAGAACAAGACCGAGCTGTTGCAGGAGCTGGAAGAAGCCCTGCCGCAGCCGGGCGCGATGAGCTTTGTACGCCAGCAGGCGCCGCATGGGCTTGGCCACGCGGTCTGGTGCGCGCGCGACGTGATCGGCGATGAGCCGTTTGCCCTGTTGTTGCCCGATATGATTATGGCGGCCGTAAAGGGTCAGCCCAATTGCATGGCGCAAATGATTGGCGCCTATCAAACCCGCGGCGGCAATGTCATCGGGGTCAATGCGACCGACCCGTCTATGGCCCATCAATATGGGATTGTCTCGATGGGCCCACGCCAGGGGGCAGCGTTTGAGCTGACCGGCATGGTTGAAAAGCCGCCGAAAGGAACTGCCCCGTCCAATCTCTACATCAATGGCCGCTACATCCTGCAACCGGAGATTTTCGCCATTCTGGAAACCCAGGAACGTGGCGCCGGGGAAGAAATCCAGCTCACCGACGGGATGAAGAAACTGATGGCGCGCCAGCTCTTCACCGGCGTCGAGTTTGACGGTCGGGTCTATGATTGCGGCGACAAGGTCGGCTATCTGCGCGCCGCGGTGGCAATGGGTTTGGCCAGTAGCGATTGGGGTGAGGCCGCCGCCAACGCGGTGCGCGAGGAATTGGCGTCCGCCGGGCGATGAAAGACATCGCCGCCCTGCTTGATCCGATCGCTGATCTGGCCCGCGCCGCCGGGCGCGAAGTGTTTGCCTTGTGGGGCGCCTGCGCGGCCGAAACCAAGGGCGACGGCTCGCCCGTCACCATCGCGGACCGGCGCGCCGAGGCGATCATTCTGGCCGGCCTTGCGCACCTCGCGCCGGGCGTGCCGGTGATCGCGGAAGAAGCCGCCGAGGCTGGCGCTGGCCCGGCCTGCGCGGGCATGTTCTTCCTGGTCGATCCGCTCGACGGCACGCGCGATTTCATCGAGTGCGGCGCGGGCGAATTCACCGTCAATATCGGCCTGGTTATTGACGCCCGCCCGGTGCTCGGCGTCGTTTATGCGCCCGCAGCGGGTGTGCTCTATGGCGGCGTCGGCGCTGACGCCTTTCGCCAACCCTGCACGCCCAAAACCGCCGCCCCCTGTGGCGCGCGCGAACCGATCCATGTCCGCCCCGCCCGCGCCGACGCGCTCGGCGTTGTCAAAAGCAAACGCAGCGATCTGTTGGAGGCGTTCCTCTCCCATGTCGGGGTCAGCGAAAAGCGCGCCATCAGCTCATCGCTGAAATTCTGCCTGGTGGCGGCGGGCGAAGCTGACCTTTATCCGCGCTTCGGGCCGGTCAGCGAATGGGACGCCTGCGCCGGTGACGCTGTTTTGCGCGCCGCGGGCGGCAATGTGATGACTCTCGACGGCGCACAGCTGCGCTATCAAGGCCGCAGCGACGCGATCCTGATCGACGGCTTCATTGCCTATGGCGACGCCGGCGCTGAAGCCGCCGCACGCCGCGCCTTGGCCTTGACCCTGCCGGTCAAGCTTTAGCGCCCGTCGCGCACCCGCACCTGCGCCACCGCGCGCCGGCCATCGGCGTCAACCACCATGACATCGTGAAAGCCCGCGCTGGTTGGTTTCCAGATCGCGCGCCCGCTGGTCGCCTCCAAGCTCACGGCGCGCCCTTCGGCATACCAGGTCAAAGGCGCGCGCCCGCCGCGCGCCGCGAGCGACAAACCGCGCCCGTCTTCGCCCAATCCATCGACCAGCACATCCGCGCCATCCGGCGGAAACAGGATCGCGGGGCCGGTGGCGGTCTCCTCATCGCCAAATCGGCGCAGGCCCGGCGCTGCGGCGGCGTCAAGCGGCGCGAACCGCTGCACCGGCGCGCCCTGGGCGATCAGCCGATCGAACGCAGAAAACAACAGCGGCAACGCCTCCGATCGGCCCGTTGCGTCCGGGCGCGGCGCGCCATCCGGCCTGCCCACCCACACCGCAATGACATGGCCCGCGCCAACCCCCATCGCCCAGGCGTCGCGAAAACCATAAGAAGTGCCGGTCTTGAACGCGATCTGCGGCGCATCGCGTGCCAATGCCGCCGGCAGCCGCCCCTTCGGTGTTGGCGTGGCGGCGAGGATCGACAAAACCCGCGCAGCCGTTTCCGGCTTCATCATCCGGCGCGCGATCGCATAGTCCGGACCCGGAACATATTTCAACGGCCGCGCCATGCCGTCATCGCCGAGCGCTGCATACAGTGTAGCGAGTTCCGCCAATGTCAGCCCCACACCGCCCAGCGCCAGCGCGAGGCCCGGCTCCACCGCCGCCCGGCGCGGAAACCGCGGCTTGGCGCCGGCGCGCGTCAAGACCGCTTCAAACCGCCCCGCCCCGACGCGCTCCAACGTCGCCACCGCCGGCAGATTAAGCGAATGCATCAGCGCTTCCGAGACCCGCAATTCGCCATGAAAACGGCGGTCGAAATTCTCCGGCAGATAGCCCGAAAAGCGCCGCGGCGTGTCGTCGATCAAGGTATCGGGCGCTGCGATCCCGTCATCAAAGGCCAGCGCATAGATGAAAGGCTTCAGGGTTGAGCCAGGCGATCGCACGGCGCGCGTCATGTCGATATAGCCGCCGGCGCGGTCCCAGCCCGCGCCGCCAATGCTGGCGCGCACGGCGCGATCCTTCAGCCGCACAACAAGAATTGCCGCCGACACCTCAGGCCCGAGCGGCTCCACTGTTTGGCGCGCCAGGTCCGACAAGGCCGTTTGCAGACGCGCGTCTAGGTTTGAGCCGATCACGGCCGCACCCGGATGATCGGCAACGATCCGCTCGCTGACCAGATCGGCGCGGATCGGAAATGGCTGGCGCGCCGGCATCGCGGCGGTGCGGGCTTCCGCCTCCAGCCGCGCGGTGATGAAACCATGCGCGCGGAATTTCGCGAGGATCCCATCGCGCGCTGTGCGTGCGGCTTTGGCGCGCCGATCCGGCCGGCGCGCTTCCGGCGCTTGCGGCAATGCAATGAGCAGCGCCATTTCCGCATCCGATAGCCCGGTCGGATCGCGGCCGAAATAGGCGCGGCTGGCGGCGCGTACGCCCTCCAGATTGCCGCCATAGGGCGTCAGCGTCAGATAAAGCGCCAGGATTTCGCGCTTGGTCAGGCGCCGCTCGATCTGCAGCGCGCGGACCATTTCGATGAGTTTTGAAGGGATCGTGCGTGGGCGCGGCTCCAACAGACGCGCGGTTTGCATGGTCAATGTGGACGCGCCCGACGTCGCTTCGCCATCGCGCGCAAAGCTCACGCCCGCGCGCGCCACCGCGAACGGATCAACGCCAGGATGAAACCAGAAGCGCTCATCCTCAATCGCGATCAAGCGGCGCAGAAACTCTGGATCGGTCTGATCGAGCTGGGCGGCGAGGCGCCATTTCTGCCCGCGCGTGGCAAAGGCGCGCAACCACACGCCCTCGCTGTCTTCCACCACCGGCGAAACGATCGCGGCCCGCTGCAGCGGCGGCGGCAAGGCCAGATCAAGCGCAAACAGCGCAACGAGCAGGCCCAGCACAACGCCAAGGCGCTGCTTCAGCCGCGGGCTCTGCGCCCAATCGAGACGCCGGCCGCGACGCATCGCCGCTCCTATTGCGGCGTGATGGTCAGCCGCGCAGCGCCCGTGCGGCCAAACACGCCGGGGCGATACATGTCCTCCACCTGCACGCCGGGCATGGTGTAGGTTCCCGGCGTCACCGCGCGCGCGACATAGGCGAAGGTGAAGCGCGATTGGCCATAGACGTCGGTGGCCGCAACGAAACGATCATCGCGCGCTTCCGTCACGCGCCCGCTGGTCAGCTCGCCCAGCCAGGCAAAGGCGCCGGCGCTTTGTTCAGGCCCGCTGGATGCGCCATCGGCCGGGCCGAGCACCTGTTCGATCTCCAGGCCCGCCGGCAGCAGATCGACCAGCACCGCTGGCGTGACGCGTTCGCTCTGGCCATTGCCGCTGAGCCGCACGACGACGCGATCGCCTTGGCGCAGGCTTGCGCCTTTGGCGCTTGAGCCATCGAGGCGAAACAGCATCTTGTCGATCGCCAAGCCATTGGCCGCCGGCGGCGGGGCGCTGCGCGGCGCGCCTGATGCTGTCAGCGTGCGGAACACCGGGCCCTGGCCGGCATTGAGGAATGCCAGGCCGGCCGCGATCCGCGCTTGATCGGCGCGCGTTGCACCAATAACCGGCTGGCCGGCGAGCGTCACATTCACCTTTCCGGCGCGCGCGATCAGCGCATCGGCGGCAACGACGAGGCGGGCTTGTTCCTGCGTCATCAGGCTTGCGGCGTCGCGGCCTTCACGCTCTAGCCGGGCCGACAAGCGATCGACCATTTCAGTGTCGCCGGCTTCGGCGGCCAGCGCGATGATCGCGGCGAGGTCGCGCAGCGGCGTCTGATACCAGTCGCCGGTGTTGCGATAGCCGAGCGCGCTTTCCGCCGATCGCAGCGCCGTGCGGGCGCGGGCGCGGTCGCCGAGATAGGCAAGCGCTGCGCCGATTTGTGCGCGCGCCAAGGGCGAAGGATCGTCCTTCAGTTTGGCGTCGGCGAAATAGCGCACTTGGCCGATATCCGCGCGGCCGGCTTTCGCCAGCACATAAAGCGCATAGGCGGCGGAGCGTGACTTCAGCAGCGCTTCAGAATCGTTGGAGCCGTTCCAGCGATAGACCTGCACATCGTAAGACACGCTGCCGAAATCATCGAGCCGCGCGACCGTGCGCAGCGCCTTATAGGCGTTCGCCATCGGCGCGTCGGGCACGACATAGCCGGCAGCCTTCGCGCGTTGCAGGAACTCCGTCACATAGGCGCCGAGCCAGGGCGTTGCGGCGCGGTCTTCGGCACGCCACAGGCCAAAGGCGCCGTCAGATCCCTGCCGATCGAGCAGGCGATTGATCGTATCCTGCACGCTCTGGCGCAGTTTGGGATCAGTGGGTTTCTGCGCCGCCGCCGCCAAGGCATTGGCGTAAAGCAGCGGCAAAGCGCGCGAAGTGAGCTGTTCTGAGCAGCCAAACGGATAGCGATCCAGCACATCGAGAAGGGGCGCTGCATCGACCCCGCGCAGCGCCGAGAAGGACACCACCGCTTTGGCTTCATTGCCGGCGAACGCGGCGAGCGCGTCACGGCCAACCGTGTAGGTTGCGCCGGCGGCGAGCGATTGGGTGTCCACGCTTGTCACCGGCATGAACGGCGTGCGCGACTGGATCGGATAGCCGCGCGTGACGCGCAGGCCATTGGGGCCTTCCAGCGTCAATTGCACTTCCCCAAGGCCCGCTTGCGCTCCGGTCAACGGAATGCGCGCGCGCGTCTGGCCGCCGGGATTGAGCGTAAAGCTTTGCGCAAAAGCTTGCATTTGGGCAGCGCCCGAGCCGCCGACGCTGACCTTATAGGCGCCGGCCGGCCCCTCGACATTGGACAATTCCAAGGTCGCTTCCGCGCCATCGCCCGGCGCCAGGAAGCGCGGCAGCGTAAGTTCGGCAACCACCGGATCGCGCACGGTGGCGGCTTCGGCGTCTGAGCCCACCGCACTGTCGGTCCAGGCCACCGCCATCAGCCGCACCTGGCCGTTAAAATCCGGCAGATCGAGCGGCACTTTCGTTTTGCCGCCCTGTACGGTGACAAGGCCGCTCCACAACGCCACGGTTTTCGTCGGCACAACGGTCAAGCCTTCGCCGCCGAGGCCGTCGCCGCCCTGGCGGGCAATGGCGGGCGCGCCGAGATTGGGATTGAGCACGCGGCCGTAATCATCCTTGATCGCCACGCCCAATGCCTTGCGGCCGAAATAATATTTGGCCGGGTTCGGACTATCGAACTTGGTGAGTTGCAGAATGCCCTCATCGACCGCGGCAAGCGTCATATGGACCTTCTCACCGGGCCGGGCATTGGCAATGGCGATGTCAACATCCTGCTTTGTGCGTGGGCGCCATGTTTGGTTTTCCGGCAGGGTCACGTTCAGGGTGCGTGCGCCCATATCGAACGGCACATAGGCGACGCCGACGGCGCGCCGCGGCATCGGCGCTTTCGCCGGATCGCGCGGCGTCATCACGGTGACGAGCACATAGACGCCCGCGCCCCAGGCCGGATCCGCGCGCAAATCAAAGCTCGCGCCGTCTGCGCCGATGCGCATGGTTTTCATCGACTGCACGCGATCGGTCGCAACGACGATTTGGGCTTCGCCCGGATAAGGCGGCTTGATCTGCACCCGCACCCGGTTGCCCACCTTTACGGCCTCAACCGGCGGGATGACCGCGACCATATCGGGTGCGGCGTCATCGCCAGCATCCCAGCTCCAGCCGCTGGAGAAGCGCAGGCTGGTGACAGCGCCCGCACTTTCATCGGCAACGATCAGGCGATAGGAGCCATCGCGCAGCTTGTCGCGCGCGATCTCGGTGGGCGCTGCCGCGCCGACATCAATCGTGCCCGCCGCCACCGGCACATCGCGCCCCGTGCGCCGCCACTTCCAGGCGCCGCCATCCAGATACCAATCATAGCTCCAGTCTTCTTCAACGATCTGCCAGGTCAGGCGATTGGCGCCGATGCGCGCGCCTGCCGGATCGACGGACACGACATCGAACGCAGCTTTGCCGCCAGATGCGATACGGTCATTGTCGAATTTCGGTTTGACGCCAACATAGCGGCCCGACAACCGCACCGGAATCTGGAAGCCTTCCCGCACCGTGCGCCCACCCGGTTCGGCAACGGCGGCGACCACGCGCGCGCGCAGCGGCAGGCTTGGCTCGCCGACATCGCGCAACGTGAATTGCAGCCGGCCGCGACCGTCGCCATCGGTCACGGCGCCGTCCAGCTCATAGAATTTTTCGTTGAAGCTCTCATCGATGCGGCCAAATCGATAGCCGACCAGGTCCTTGCCAGGGAACGGATTGGGATCGACCGCGATGCGCGCTTCACCCGTCACCGCCAGCCCCGCGCCCGGCGCGCCATACAAGAACCGCGCGGACACATCGATCGGCCGGCTTTCGCCGCGCCCGAGCGGCGCTTCGGAAGCTTTCACTTCCACCTTCATGCGTTGCGGCACGAAATCTTCCACCGAAAAGCCGACGCTTCCGGCCTCGCCCGGCTGGCCGTCGACTTCCAGCGCCGCCCG
Organism: Hyphomonadaceae bacterium; assembly: GCA_040381035.1. GTDB lineage: Bacteria > Pseudomonadota > Alphaproteobacteria > Caulobacterales > Aquidulcibacteraceae > REEB506. Next base: position 28,401 of record JBEIHY010000017.1, on the reverse strand, counting down.
CCAGGCGCCGCGCGGGGCGGAACGATCGATGGGCACATTCTTGATCACCGCGCCGCCGGCCTCAGCTTTGGCCAAACGCTGGCGCACGGCCTCGGTGCCGTTCGGGCGATAGACGACCAGCGTCGATTGGCGATTGGAAATGGCTTTGCCAGTTGGATCGCGGATCAGGCCGGTGAGGCGCACAACCTCACCGGGGCGATAGATTCCACGCTCGGTGTACATATAGGCGTCGACGTCGCGCGGACTTGAGCGCCCGCCGATATCGCGATCCGACAGATCAAGCGCGGGCCGCTCCAGATCGAGCACAGCGAAATCGCCGCCGGCCCCGTACGCCATCACATAACGCGGGCGCAGCCCGCCCTCGCCGTTCATGGCGGCCGACGCGATCCGGCCGCGGCCTTCATTGTCGGTGCGCACGCGTTGCAGTTCTTCGCCGTTCTGCGCGATCAAGGTCAGCGTTGCGCCTGCCAAGGGTCGCGCCGATTGCAGCGAACGGACCACGACATCCAGGCCCGTGGCGCCGGTGAAGCTCTGCAGCGCCATATCGGTGTAGATCACCCAGCGGAACGCCGCCGCCGGGCGATCATTGTTTTGGCCGCGGGCTCCAGCCGACGGGCTTGCATCGGCGAGCTTCACCACATAGGCGCCCGGCTTCATCGCTTTCAGCGCGGCGCCCAGGGCAAAGACGGTGGTGACGGTCTGGTTGCGGTTGGACAGTTTGGTGCGGGCGTCCTGAGCCGGTACGGTGATCTCACCCTTGTATACGCTGACGCCCGACTGGCTCGCGGCATCCTCGAAATTCCACCAATCCCAACTGCCCTCGCCAATCGCCTGGCCGGCATCGACAGTCTCGCGCGCCAGCGCGCGATCGCCAACGCGCAGCACTTCGACCTTCATCTTCGAGACATTCACCGTTTCGATGCCGATGCCGTCGGCCTCGGCGCGCGGCAGGATCACGCCCGCGCCGGCAAAGCCGATAAAGCTCGGCCGGTCGCCGAACGACAGCGTTGCCGTCTCGTCGCGGTCGGTGACTTTGCCGGTGGTCGAAGGCAGGCCGGCGCGGATTGTGACTTGCCGATCCGTCTCATAATTCAGGCCGGTGAGGCAGATCAGATTGCCATTCGCTTCGACATTGAATTGCGCCGCCGGCTCCAGGCCGATAAAGTCGGCCAGGTTGACTTTGCCGTCAGCCGCGACCGGCTGGGTGAATTCCAAACACGCCTTCGGTTGATCGGCGCCGGCATCGATCCGTAGCCGCTCAAACGCCATCTCATCGCCGCGGATCAGGCCCATACGCGGGGCATTGGCGCTGCGCATCGCATCGCTCTTGCCGGCGCCAAACAAAGCCGCAGGCCCCGCCCCGCCAGAACCGACCTGCGCCAGCACCAGCCCGCCCCACAGGCCAACAATCAGCGCCACGGCCGCCGCCAGGATTGTATTACGATTGGGCACGTTGGACCTCCCGGATTCAGCGACGGCTAAATCAATTCACGCGCGCTGCGATTTTGATTTTCTTGCAGCACCCTAACAACTGCATGGACATACGGTAAGGTTTGTTTGTGGCGGCCAACCGCGTCAAGGTGCGGCAAACTGGCTCAGGTTTTGACCGGTGCAGGAGAATTCGCCGATGGCGCGTAAACTGGCTTTGATCACCGGCGCTTCGGCCGGCATTGGCGCGTCCTTTGCGCGGGCTTACGCGGCCCGCGGCTATGATCTGGCGCTGACCTCGCGCCGACGTGAGCGGCTGGAGGCGCTCGGCCAGGAACTGAAAACAGCCCATGGCGCCGATAGCCTCATCCTGCCCGCAGACCTTGCCGATCCAGCCGCGCCAGCGGCCCTGATCGCGGCGCTGAGCGCAAGCGGGCGCGCCCCCAGCGTCGTCGTCAACAATGCCGGTTATGGCCTGCCAGGCACATTCGCCACGACCAGTTGGCAAGATCAGGCCGCGTTCATTCAAGTGATGGTAACGGCGGTGGCGGAGCTGTCGCATCGCACGTTGCCGGCCATGCGGGCCGCGAAGTTCGGGCGCATCGTCAATGTCGCTTCCCTTGCCGGGCTGTTGCCGGGCTCGGCCGGCCATACTCTCTATGCCGCGTCGAAGGCGTTTCTCATCAAGATGTCGCAATCGCTCGCCGCAGAGGCCGGCGAGGGGGTGCATGTCACCGCGCTCTGCCCTGGCTTCACATATTCGGAATTCCATGACGTCAACGGCACCCGCGACGCGGTCAGCAAAATGCCCCGCGCGCTGTGGCAGGACGCCGACACTGTGGTGGCGGGCGCGATTGAAGCCAGTGAAGCCGGCGAAGCAGTGTTTGTACCGGGTTCGATAAACAAGAGCCTCGCCTGGCTTGGCCGGGCCTTGCCGCCGAAACTCGCCATGCGCATCGTGGCCGGTCAGTCTTCTCGTTTCCGCCGGATGGAGTGAGAGATGGTCTTGCGTATTGGCATTCTGGGGGCAGCTCGCATCGCCCCGCCAGCCTTGATTCAACCCGCCCGCGCGATTGGCGGCGCAGAAGCCGTCGCGGTCGGCGCCAGTGACGCTGCGCGCGCCGCCGCGTTTGCAACCGAACACGGATTATCCGCCTTCGGCACGCGCGAAGACCTGCTGGCGCGAGACGATCTCGACATGATCTATGTGGCGCTGCCGCCGTCCGATCACGCCGCCTGGTCGATCCGCGCATTGCAGGCCGGCAAACATGTGCTGTGCGAGAAGCCGTTTGCGATGTCGGCGGCCGAAACAGAAGCGGTCCAGGCTGCCGCCGCTGGCGCCGGCAAGCGTGTGATTGAAGCAACCCATTATCGCTACCACCCGCTGATGACGCGGGTGATCGAAATTCTGAACAGCGGCGTTTTGGGGCCTATTGTTTCGGCTGAAGCGGCCTTCCATGTGCCGGTGCGCGACGCGGCTGACGAATTTCGCCGCACCAAAGCGCTCGGCGGCGGCTGCCTGCGCGATATCGGCTTCTACCCGCTGCACGCATTGCGCACACTGTTTGGCGAGCCGGTCGGTTTTTCGGATGCAGTTGCGACCTGGATCGGCGATCGCGTTGACGAATCCTACAGCGCCTCGCTGCATTTCGCCGACGGCCTTGCCGCGCGGCTCACATGCGGCATGGCGCTCACCGAACAGCCGCGCGCCACGATCACACTCGTCGGCGAACGCGGAACGCTCAGCGCGCGCAATTTCGTTGGCCCGCACTTTGGCGCTTCGATCCGCTTGAGCCTCGCCGACCAAGACACCGGCGCCGAAGAAAACGTCACCACCCGGCCGACCTTCTTCTATCAGTTGGAGGCGGTGCGCGACGCGCTTGCCTCAGGCGCCGTCCTGTCAACCGAAGGCGCAGACGTCCTCGCCAATATGCGCGCCATGGATGCCCTTTACGCACTGGTTTAGACCCGTTCCCGAAAAGTGTTACGCGGTTTTCGGACCAGAACGGGTCAAGGCTCTAAGGTGCGCGCCAATCGGCTGGCGCATCAATCTCGCAATCGAGCAGCATTTGCGCGAAGCCTTTGCCAAGCGGATCATTGCGCAGGCTCGCCATGCCGCCGCCGCCGAGCGCGCGCTGCATCAGGAAATTCACCGCGCCAATGCCCGGCAGTTCGAACCGTTCAATCGGGCCTTCCACGCAATAGCTGAAATAGTCCGCCACGATCGCAATCGTCAGCGTTCGGCGCAGCAGCTCATAATCCTCAGCCCGTCGCGCAATCACACCAATATTGACGCTATCGCCCTTGTCGCCGGAGCGGCCGTGCGCGAGGTCCATCAGCCGCACCTTACGCGTCGGTCCGGTCAGCGCGGGCGCTGCCGCAACAGCCGAAAACGCCTCCTGTTCGACGCCTTCCGGATTGGCGACAACGCTTTCCTCAACTCCAACGCGTAATAGTGGCGTGGTCCACGCCTTCGGCGTCAGGCACGAAAACAACCGCACCAGCTTCTGCGGCGTCGGCCGGCCTAAGCCTGCCCCCGTCGTGCCAGGCGCGAAGCTTGTGCCGGCGGCCGCGATCTCGCGGGCAAAAATGTCGAGCGCCTTTTTCTCCGCATGACGCGCCGCGATCCGGAGCGCCACCTCACGCACATCCCGCGCGCGACTATGCGGGCCATAGGCGCTTTCCGCGCCAAGGCATTCAATGCGCGTTTCGCTATAATCGCTTAGATTCAGCGCTCGGAACAGTTTGCGCGTGCGCGCCAGAATGGCGTGGGCTGTGCGTTCGGCCTTGGCCACCGCATCGATGCCGATGATCGTCAACTGGGCGGCAATTTTCCAGCCGTCCTCATAGGTAATGGTCGTCTTGTAAAACGGGCCCGGCGGGCGGCCCTTGACGCCGCTGACGCGCGGGCCGGCTTGGGTGTCTTTGATTTCAACGCCGGTGAAATCGCACGCGACATCGGCCAGCAGATAGGCGCGCGGATCCCCGATCTCATAGAGTAATTGCTCCTTCACCGCCGCCGCCTTCAACATGCCGCCGGTCCCAGCCGGCTTGGCCAATGTGAAGGCGCCGTCGGCGTCGACCTCCGCGATCGGATAGCCAATATCTTCCCAATCTGGAACATCGGCCCAATCGGTGAAAAGTCCGCCTGTTGCCTGCGCGCCGCATTCCAGAATATGGCCGACCAGGGAGCCGGCGGCGAGCTTGTCATACGCATCGCTTGCCCAGCCGAAATGATGCATCAATGCGCCAAGCGCCAGCGCCGAATCCGCGCAACGTCCAGTGATCACCACCTGCGCGCCGGCATCAAGCGCTGCCTTCACGCCGCCAGCGCCGAGATAGGCATTGGCGCTCACCACGCCGTCAGGAAGCGTCCGCCCACTCGTCAAATCGGTCAAGCCGGCTGCGCGGATATCGTCCAGCCGCGCCATCAGATCATCGCCCTCCACCACGGCGATCTTCAACTGCACGCCCTGTTCGGTGCAGAGCTTTTCCAACGCCGCTGCGCATGCGCGCGGATGAAGCCCGCCGGCATTGCTCAGCACACGGATGTTCTTCGCCGCGATCGTCTTCAGCGTCGGCTTCATCGCGGCAAACACGAAATCACTGGCCCATCCGGCGTTTTCGTCGCGCGCACGCGCAGCGCTCAAGATCGACATGGTGAGTTCGGCGAGATAATCAAACACCAGCACATCAACGTCGCCGCGTTCGACCAATTGGATGACGCCCAAGGCGCTGTCGCCCCAGAAAGCCGAAGCGCCCCCGATCCGCAGCACGGGTTTCATTGGCCGCTCCAGTTTGGTTTGCACTTTTCGCCAAATGCGCGAACGCCCTCGCGCGCGTCCTGCGTCAAGCCGACGAGCTTGATCTGCGCCTCTGCAAACGTCAGCGCAGATTCAACGCCAAGGCCCCTCATCGTTTCCAGCGCGCGCTTGCCCAAACGCAAAGCCGTTGGCGAATTAGCCAGCAACAGCGCTACGCTAGCGTCAATCGCTGCATCCAAATCCTGAGCCACGCGCGTATAAATGCCAAGCCGCGCGGCTTCGCCGGCATCGATCAGCCCGGCCTCCAAGGCCAGCGCCGATACCGCGCGGGCTCCAATGCCGAGGCGCTCCAACAACAGCGCCGCCACCATCATCGGAAACACCCCGACCTTGGCTTCCGGCAGGCCGAACTGCGCGTGCGGGGCGGCAATGGCGATGTCGGCGGCGGCCACAAGCCCAGCGCCGCCGGCAACGCATGCGCCATTGATCCGCGCCAGGATCGGTTTGGGGCACGCGATCATGGCGCGCAGCAAATCAGGATAGGCCATGCGCGCAGCGGACGGATCCATCTGAAAGGGGGCCGCCGCAGGATCCAGATCGGCGCCGGCGCAGAAGGCCTTTTCGCCCGCGCCCGTGATAACGCCAACGCGGATGGCGGGATCGTCCGCACACCGACGAACCGCCGCGCCAAGACCTGCAACCACCCCGGCGCTCAGCGCATTGCGCTTGTCCGGGCGGTTGATCGTCATCCACAGCACTGACCCGCGCGCCTCAACCAACACCTCGCTCATGACGCAGGCTCCAGCACGACCAGCACGCGCCCCGGCGCGACCTGCTCACCGGCGACAACCGCAATCGCGGCCACCCGCGCGCGCGCAGGCGCCGTGGCGGCGTGCTCCATTTTCATGGCTTCGAGCACCACCAGCGATTGGCCCGGCGCAACCACTTCGCCCGCCTGCACCTCAATGCGCGACACCCGACCATTGAGGCGCGCCGCAATCGGCCCCAGTCCGCCAGCCACACCGGCCGCTGCTTTGGGCTTCAGCGACGCAATCTCGAAGCGCAAATCATCTCCGCCAGCGAGGGTGAGAAACAATTGGTCCTGCGCGATGGTCTGGGCGCCGCGGCGGGCAGCGACATCGACAGTATGGACAACGCCGTCCATTTCGACCTGATCGTCGGTGATGCGCGCGTCAATTGGCTTATCCCGGACGATCAGGCGCACGGGCTTTGGCAAGGCTGCGGCGCTGGAAAAGCCGCGCCAATCGGGGGCCACCTGTTCGGCCCCCGCTTGCGCGGCAAGCCACGCGGCCAGCGCCAGCGTCTCCGCGCTGATCGGGGCGGGCGCGCGCGCGGCCTGCGCTTCTGGCTTGTCCAACAACCCAATTTCGACCTCGCCGCCGGCAAAGGCCGGCAGGGCGAGCAAACGGCGCAAGAAGGCCCGATTGGTCGGCGGGCCATGCAACAGCGTGTCGTCAAGCGCGGCGTCGAGTGCCGCAATCGCGCCGGCGCGGTCGCCGGCAGCGACGATGATTTTGGCCAACATCGAATCGTAAAACGGGCTCGCTTGCGCGCCGGGGCCAAGCGCATGATCGCAGCGCGCGCCGCGCGGCGGGCGCCACGCAAAGATCGCGCCGGCGGCGGGCGCATCGCCCGCCTCTGGATCTTCCGCGCAGAGACGCGCTTCGATCGCGTGGCCGCGCAACACAACATCGCTTTGGCCAAACCACAAGGGCTCACCCATGGCGATGCGCAATTGCGCATCCACAAGGTCCACGCCGGTGACCGCTTCGGTTACCGGATGCTCAACCTGCAAACGGGTGTTCATTTCCATGAAGGTGAAGTGGCCCTCAGGGTCGAGCAGAAATTCCACGGTGCCGGCGCCGACATAACCGATCCCGGCCGCGAGTTTCACCGCGGCTGCGCCCATGGCCGCGCGGCATTGCGCTGACAGGCCCGGCGCCGGGGCCTCTTCAATCACCTTCTGGCGGCGCCGTTGCAGCGAACAATCACGCTCCCCCAAATGCACCACGCCGCCATGCGTGTCGGCGAGCACTTGCACTTCAACGTGGCGCGCTGAAACAACCGCACGCTCCAGCAGAACGCGCGAATCGCCGAACGCGCCTTGAGCTTCGCTCTGGGCGGCCGTGAGCGCGCTGATGAAGTCCTCCGTGCGATCAACGCGGCGAATGCCGCGCCCGCCGCCGCCGGCCACGGCTTTGATCATCAGCGGAAAGCCGATGCGGGCGGCTTCCTTTTTTAGCTTTGCAGGCGCCTGGTCGGCGCCGTCATAACCGGCCAGCACCGGCGCGCCGAGTTGGGCGGCGCGAATGCGCGCGGCGGCCTTATCGCCCATAGCGTAGATCGCGGCCGGCGGCGGACCGATCCAGATGAGACCGGCATCGAGCACGGCTTGCGCAAACGCGGCATTCTCCGACAAGAACCCATAGCCGGGATGGATAGCTTCAGCGCCGCTCAACCGCGCCGCGTCAAGCACAGCATCCATATTGAGATAACTCGTCGCCGGCGTGTCGCCGCCAATGCCGACCGCGTCATCGCACGTTGCAACAAACGTCTGGCCGCGATCGGCGTCAGAAAAGATCGCGATGGCGCGCAGAGCACGCTGATGGGCCGCTCGCGCCACACGCGCAACGATTTCGCCGCGATTGGCAATCAGGACGGAGCGGAACGGACGCGGGCTCATCCGCCGGCCTTCGGGAAGGTGCCCATCTTTTTGGAGATGATCTGCAGCATCACTTCATCGGCGCCGCCGCCGATCGAGGTCAGGCGGCCATCGCGATAGAGCCGCGCGACGCGGTTTTCCCAGATGAAGCCCATGCCGCCCCAATATTGCAGGCACTTGTCGCCAACTTCGCGCAGCAGCCGGCCGGATTTGAGCTTGGCCATGGAAGCCAGCGTCGTGACATCTTGCCCGCGCACATACATGTCGGTGGCGCGATAAACCAAAGCGCGCAGGGCCTCGATCTCGGTCTGCAATTCCGCCAAAGTGAAATGCACGACCTGATTATCAAGGACCGGCTTGCCGAAAATCTTGCGCTCGCGCGTATAAGCAATCGTTTCCTCAATCGCGCGCTCCATCATCACAAGACCATTGGCGGCGGCGAACAGGCGCTCCTCCTGGAATTGCATCATCTGATAGGCAAAGCCCTGGCCCTCGGCGCCAATGCGGAAGCGCTGGGGAATGCGCACTTCGTCGAAATGAATTTGCGCGGTGTCAGACGCGTTCATGCCGATCTTCTTCAGCGTGCGCGCAACCGTGACGCCCTTGGCTTTCATCGGAATGCAAACCAACGACTTGTTCTTGTGCGCCGCGCCGTCGCCGGTATTGACCAGCGCGCACATCCAATCGGCCTGGGCGCCGTTCGTCGTCCATAGCTTGCCGCCGCTGATGACATAATCGCCGCCATCTTTGCGCGCACTTGTGCGAATGCTTGCCACATCAGAGCCCGCCCCAGGCTCCGACACGCCAAGGCATGCGACATAGTCGCCGCTGATCGAGGGCGCGAGGAACTCGCTGCGCAGGTCATCGCTGCCGAAGCGGGCAAGCGCGGGCGTTGCCATATCGGTCTGCACGCCAATCGCCATCGGCACGCCACCGCACGCGATGCGGCCGGTGGTTTCCGCCATCAGCACGCCGTAGGAATAATCGAGCCCGGCGCCGCCATATTCAACCGGCTTGGTGAGACCGAGGAGCCCAAGCTTGCCGAGTTTTCCAAACACCTCGTGGGCGGGAAACATGCCCGATTCTTCCCAAGCGTCGACAAACGGATTGATCGCCTGGTCGATCACTTTTTCCAGCGTGCGGCGGATGGCCAGATGGTCTTCAGTCCAGATCATGACATCCTCACGGGCGGGCAACGCCAAACGATAATGGGCGCAGGCGGCGCGTCCGCGCCGCCCGGCAGATGGACAGGCACAGCGCGACAACCCGGCGCGTGTCACGCGGATCGATCACGCCGTCATCGAGCACGCGGGCGCTGTGATGGATTGCCGGCGTCTGGCTGTCGAAACGGTCAATGATGGCCGCGCGCATGGCGTCAATCGCGGTGGCGTCGGGCTCCTGGCCGCGGGCGCGCGCACCGTCTTCCATCACCACTTGCATGGTGCCGGCGGCCTGCTCTGCGCCCATCACCGCGATCCGCGCGGTTGGCCAGGAGAACAGGAAATCGGGGCCAAAGCCGCGCCCGCACATGCCGTAATTGCCGGCGCCAAAAGATGCCCCGCACTGGATCGCGATCTGCGGCACACCGGCAGTGGCGACGGCCTGGATCATCTTGGAGCCGTGCTTGATCATTCCGGAGCGTTCAGCTGCGGTCCCCACGATATAGCCTGTGGTGTTGTGCAGATAGAGGATCGCGCGATCGGTCTGGCTGCAGTGCTGGATGAATTGCGTGGCTTTCGTTGCGCCTTCAGGATCGATTGGGGCATTGTTGGCGATGACCCCGATCGGCATCCCCATCAAGTGCGCAAACACGCACAAAGTGCCCGGCCCATACGCGGCCTTGAAGTCGAGCATGTCGGAAGCGTCAACGATACGGGCGATGATTTCGAGCATCTCGAGCGGGCGCTTGGCGTCGGCCGGGATCAGGGCGAGCAGATCGTCAGACGAATAGTCCGGGTTTGGACCATGTGGCAGCGCGTCCAGGCTGCGGTCCCAGCTGAGCTGGCGGCAAATCTGGCGCATCACGCCGATGCCGTCGGCGTCGTCTTCGGCGATATACTCCGCAAGCCCCGACACGGTGGCGTGCATCTCCGCGCCGCCCAACGCTTCATCGGTGGCGATCTCGCCGGTGGCGGCTTTCAGCAAAGGCGGGCCAGCCAGAAACGCTTTGGCGCGCCCGCGCACCATCACGACAATGTCGCTCAAGCCGGTCATATAGGCGCCGCCCGCGGTGGACGAGCCATGCACCAGGCCAAGCACCGGCAAACCGGCCGCCGACAGCCGGCACAGATTGTAGAAATTCTTGCCGCCGCGAATGAAATCCTCGACGCGATATTGCAAAAGATTGGCGCCGGCGCTCTCGATCAAATGGATAAAGGGCAGCTTCTGATCGAGCGCGATGGCCTGCGCGCGCTGCATCTTTTCCAGACCAAACGGCTGCAGCGCGCCGGCATCGATGCCGCTATCGTCGGCGACGATCATCGCGCGCACGCCGCCGACATAGCCGACGCCGCAGATCAGCCCGCCGCCGGGAATGCTCGCGGCGGGATCGGGCTTGTCGAACAGAAAGCCGGCAAGGCCCGACAGCTCAAGCCATGGCGCGCCCGCATCGAGCAAGAGGCCCACCCGCTCGCGCGGCAAAATCTGGCCGCGCTTTGCAAAGCGCGGACCGGCCTTCGCACTTGCAGCAATTGTGCGCGCCTCCAAAGCGCGAACCTGCGCCAGCAGCGCTTCGCCATGGGCGCGGTTTGCCCGCGCCTCAGGCGCGGCAGGTGAAAATCGACTGTGAAATCGCGGCATAAACGAGACTATGGCGAGCCTTCACGGATTTGGCGAGAGAGAAATTGACAGCTTGTCGCAGGCCGCGCCCGGCGGCTTTTTGGGCTTGCGCGTTTCGTTGCGGCGTCAGAACCTATTTGCCCACCTGGCGCGAGAGGAGTTCCTTCGGCCGGCGTCTCTCCCGGCCCCTCGCGCCGCAAACGCGGAGGTCGAACCATGGCAGGAGGCAAAGCGGGCGCTGCCCGCGCGGTAGCCCTTGTGGGCCCGAACGGGGCCGGCAAGACAACCCTGGCCGAGGCGCTGCTCTACGCCGCCAGCGCGATTGATCGCCAGGGCGCGGTGCAGGCCGGCGCAACAATTGGCGATGGCTCGCCCGAGGCGCGCGCGCGCGGCCAATCCACCGAACTCAGCGTGATGAGTTTTGCCTTCGTGGACGATCGCTACACGCTGCTGGATTGCCCAGGCTCCTTGGAATTTGCCGCCGACGCTGACGCAGTGCTGCCCGGCGCTGATCTCGCCATTGTCGTCGTAGACGCCGATCCCGACAAAGCCATGCTGGCGCAACCATTCCTGAAGCAGCTGGACGCGCTTGGCGTGCCGCGGATCATCTTCGTCAACAAGCTCGATCAAGCGCGCGGCACGCTCGCCGAATTGCTGGAGGCGTTGCAGGCCCAAAGCCCCAACCCCCTCGTCGCGCGGCAAATTCCGATTTGGGAAGACGACAAAATCACCGGTTATATCGATCTGGCGATGGAGCGCGCTTATATCTATCGCAGCGGCCAGGCGAGCGAACGGATCGATATTCCCAAAACCGTTGCCGATGACGAAAAAGACGCCCGCTTCCGGATGCTCGAGAAGCTCGCCGACTATGACGACGCTTTGATGGAGCAATTGATCGCAGACGTCGCCCCGCCCACCGATCTGGTGTTTGCTGACCTGGTGCGCGAAATGCGCGAAGGGCTGATCACGCCGGTGTTTTTGGGCGCTGCCTTTTTCAGCCACGGCGTGCGCCGCCTGCTGAAGGCGCTGCGTCACGAGACGCCCGAGCCGGATCTGGCCGCAGCGCGCCTCGGCGCTGGAGGCGATTGCGCCTATGTGATGAAAATCTCCCATGCCGGCCAGGCCGGCAAACTCGCCATCGCGCGCGTATTAAGCGGGCGGGTCGCGGATGGCGACGATATGACGGGTCCGGACAATGACAAGGGCCGCATTGGCGGGATGTTTCACCTGTTTGGGCAAGCAACCAAGAAGGTATCAAGCGCTGAAACCGGTGAAGTGGCCGCCCTCGGCAAAGTCGATATCGCCCATGTCGGCGATCTGCTCTGCGCCGACGGCAAGGCACGCACTGGCCGCTTTGCCTTCACGCCACGCAGGCCGGTCTATGAATTGGCGATCCACACGCTCGACCGCAAGGACGATGTGCGCCTGTCCACAGCACTCGCCAAACTGGCCGAGGAAGATCCTGCGCTGGAATCCCACCACGACCAAGAAAGTGGCCAGCTGATCTTGCGCGGCCAGGGCGATATCCATCTGCGGGTTGCGCTGGAGCGCTTGAAGCGGCGCTTCGGCGTGGCGGTGGAGGCCAAGCCCGCTTTGATCCCCTATCGCGAAACGATCCGCAAACCCTCTACCCAGCGCGGACGCCATAAGAAGCAATCCGGCGGCCATGGCCAATTCGGCGATGTGGTGCTCGAGGTTGGGCCAGCCGCGCGCGGCGCCGGCGTGGCGTTCAGCGAACGGATCAGTGGCGGCGTGGTGCCGCGGCAATGGATTCCGGCGGTGGAAGCCGGCGTGCGCGACGCCTGCATCAAGGGCGTGCTGGGCTTTCCGGTGGTGGATGTCAGCGTCGTACTGATCGATGGCTCCCACCACGCCGTCGACAGCTCCGAAATCGCCTTCCGCACCGCTGGCCGCATCGGGATGTCGGAAGCTTTGGCCGCGGGCGAAGCGTTGCTGCTTGAGCCCATCGACAAGGTGACGATCTTTGCGCCGTCCTCGGCGACGTCGAAGATCACCTCGATGCTGTCAGGTCGGCGCGGTCAAATCCTCGGCTTCGATGCACGCGAGGGGTGGAGCGGCTGGGATCAGATAGAGGCCTATCTGCCGCGCGCGGAGCGCACCGATCTGATCGTGGACCTGCGCGCGCTGACGCAGGGGCTTGGCTCCTATGAAGCGCGCTTTGCCCACATGGCCGAACTCAATGGCCGCCCAGCCGAGGAGGCGGTGGCGCGGGCAAAAGCAATGGCGTGAGCATGTGCGAGCCCGGGGTCGCGCACGGCGCGATCCCGGGGTCAAACTTTGTGCGCCGCCACCCGATGCCCGATGTCCGCCGGCGCGCGCGAAAACTGCGCTCCAACGCGATCGTGCTGAAACCCATCGTGGCGCGCACGACGCCAAAAACGTCAAAGCGCGATTTGGAGGAAGAACGCATCGCCGCGGCAGAAGAAGCCCGCTTTGCGCGCAGCGGATTCTGACGCCAACGCCGCGAGTCCTCGTGAGCTTTGACCACGCCCCCAATCGGCGACAGCCAACCGCGCCCATCGGCGCGACCGCTGGCGCCGGCGCAACCGCACTTCGGACAGCATAGACAGTCACGCATTTCTCGTCGAAAAACGATAAACACCCGCCGTGAGATTGCCCGATGCGTTGCCTGCTTTTGTCCGCCGCCGCCCTTGTTCTGGCCAGCGCCGCATCTGCGGCCCCGCACTGGCGCAATGCCTCCGGCGAATGGCCCGCCAAAGACGGCCGCGGCTTTTCGATGAATGTCAAAGCCGGCGATGTCGATGGCGACGGCGATCTTGATCTCGTGCTGGCGATGGAGTTCCAGCGCAACCGCCTGCTCCTGAATGACGGAACCGGACGATTGACCGACGCAACCGCCCGCCTGCCCGACCAGGCCCGCGACAGCGAGGAGATCGCGCTCATTGATCTCGATGGCGACCGTGACTTGGATATCGTCGTCGCCAACGAAGACGACTTGAAACCAGAACTTTATCTCAACAATGGCAAGGGCGTTTTCACCGACGCCAGCGCCCGCCTGGCCGTGCGCGTCAAAGCCAATGCCGTCATCGCCTTTGACGCCGATGGCGATAAGCGGCCAGATTTGTTCTTCGGCGGCGACAAGGTCAGCCATCTCCTGATGAACAAAGGCCGCGGGCGCTTTGCCGATGACAGCGCCACACGCCTGCCCGACACCTTTGCCGGCGTGCAGGACGTCGCGGCCGGCGATCTCGATGGCGATGGCGATCTCGATCTGGTGCTCGGCGCCGAAGACCGCAACCAGATCTATCTCAATGACGGCAAAGGCCGCTTCAGGCTCTCGCCGGCCGCAAATCTGCCGCGGGCGGCCAAGCCTGAAGAGACGCGCGATGTCGAGCTGATCGACGCCGACGGCGACGGCGATCTCGATATCTTCTTTGCCAATGTGAAATTATGGAACCCGAACGGCGCGCCGCAAAGCCGGCTGCTGCTCAATGACGGCAAGGCCAAGTTTAGCGATGCCACCGCCGCCTGGCTGCCGGCGCGCGAAGAAAACACCCTCACCGCTGAACCCGCCGATCTCAATGACGACGGCAAAATCGATCTCATCACCGGCACAATCGCCGATCTGCGCGGCCAAAAGAGCGATGCGCCCCTGCGCTTCCTGATCAATCGCGGCGACCGTTTTGAAGAGGTCAGCGACCTTGCGCCCGCGGGCGTCGGCGCCAATGCGTTTGATATTCTGTGGGCTGATCTCGATGGCGACAAAAAGCCGGACGTGTTCGTCGCTTCACGCGGCGGGCCCGATCAATTGCTGCTCAGCGGCGCTGCTTCATCAAGGCCGCCTGCGCCTTCTGCTCCGCGCTAAGGGCAGACAAAACGCCTAGGCCGGGCGCCAAGTCCTGGCCAGCGCCATAGCGCCGGATTTGTTGGTAATACCAATACATCGAGCCAAAGCCATTGATCGCCTTGATCGTCGCAAACGGGCTGTGCGGCCCAAGCCAACCCGGCCCAACGCGCAGCCGCGCCTCCGGGCGATCTATCTCGGCCGCGCCGCTTAGCAGTTTGGCGGGCGCATCCGGTTGCGTCACCAAAGGCCGGCCCAAGCCGATGATCGCCACGCCATCCTCGCGCACCGCGCGCGCCATGGCCGCGGCAGTGCGAAAACCGCCGGTGACCATCAAAGGCAGCTTCACCGATTTCTGCATCTCAACGGCGAAATCGAGAAAATAGGCTTCGCGCGCGGCGGTTGTTGCCGGCAGACCCGATGTGTCGGCAGCCTCCAGCCCGTCCATATTGGCCATCCGCGGCTGCTCATAATTGCCGCCGCTGATTTCCAGAACATCGACACCGGCTTGCGCCAACCAGCCGGCCACGATGATGCTTTCGCCCGGCGCGAAACCACCCTTTTGAAAATCCGCGCTGTTGAGTTTGACGCTCAGCGTAAAGTCGCGCCCGGCCTTGGCCCGAATAGATTTGACCACCGCCAACAGAAACCGCGCGCGGTTTTCCAGCGACCCACCCCATTCATCGGTACGCAGATTGGCCCGCGGATTGAGAAAGGACGACAACAGATAACCGTGCGCAGCATGCGCCTGCACGCCGGTAAAGCCGGCCTCGCGCGCGATCGCTGCGGCGGCGGCGAAGCGCTCCACCACCACGCCGATATCGCCGGCCGTCATCGCCACCGGCGCGCCAAAATTCTTGCCGGGCAACGCCAAAGGGACAGCCGACGGCGCCTGTGGATTGGGATTGACCAAGGAAGGCGTCTGGCGCCCGCCATGCGACAACTGCATCCACAGCCCCGCGCCTTCGCTGCGCGCGGCTTTGGACCAATTCTGCAGCGCGCGGATCGCCCCGGAATCTTGTTGATAGGCCAAGATCACATTGCCCGGCCGCTCCAGATGGGCGCCATCGACGATCACATTGCCGGTGATGAGCAGCCCGGCGCCGCCCTTGGCCCAGCGCTCGTAAAGCCGCGTCAAAGCGGGTGTGGCGCGGCCGTCGGCGTCCGCCAGACCTTCCGTCATGGCCGCCTTGGCAAGGCGATTGGGCAATGTCTCAGTGGGCAGCGCCAAAGGTTGGGCGAGAATGTCCGTATCCGTCATATCTACTCCGCCGGGTGGCGCGCGGCCTCATCAGCGGCGCGGCCATGCTTGGCCTCATCGGTCAGCACACGACTGAACAAGGGTTTCACCAAACGCTCCAGACGGTCAATCAAAATGAAAACCGCCGGCACCACGATCAGCGACAGCATGGTCGACAAGATCAGCCCGCCGATCACCGCCACGCCCATGCCCTGGCGCAGCGAGCCGTCCACGTGCCAGCCCGCCGCCGCCGGCAACATGCCCGCAGACATCGCAATCGTCGTCATCACGATCGGGCGCGCCCGCTTCATGCCGGCTTCCATCAAGGCGGCGTTGCGTGACACGCCTTCGCGCATCCGCTCAATCGCGAAATCGACCAGCAGAATGGAGTTCTTCGTCACGATGCCCATCAGCATTAGGAAGCCAATGAACACGAACAAGGAAAGTGGCTGGTTGGCCAGCAGCAGGCCGACAAATGCGCCCCCAACCGACAAAGGCAGCGCGGCCATGATCGTGATCGGCTGGAAAAAATCTTTGAAAAGCAGCACCATCACGGCGTAGATCAGAATGATCCCCCACAACAGCGCCGTGCCGAAGCTTTCGACCATCTCCACCTGTTGTTCGGTGTCGCCAGCGGCGAGCAACTTCACGCCCGACGGCGGTTGCTTGACAACCGGCAGCGCCATTACCGCTTCAACGCCGCGCCCCAGCGGGCCCGACACGACATTGGCCGAGACCGTGATTTTGCGCTGCCGATCGCGTCGCTCGATCATCGCTTCGCCAACGCTGAACGAGACATCCGCCACACTGTCAAGGCGCACGGCGTCGCCCGTCTGGGTGCGCACGCGCAAGGCTTTGATCGCTTCCAGATCCGTGCGTGCATCCGTGCGCAACGCGACGCGGATCGGAATCTGGCGATCGGGCAAGGTGTATTTGGCGAGGTTCTGATCGACATCGCCGGCGGTCGCCACGCGCACGGCGGCGGCTAGATCAGCGCTGCGCACGCCGAGCTTGGCGGCTTCCTCCGGACGCGGACGAATTTGGATTTCCGGGCGCTGCATGGCGGCGGTGGACTTAATGTCCGACAGCATCGACAGCGTCTTCATTTCCGCGACCAATTGATTGGAGGCGGCCTGCAGCGGCTCCGGATTGTCGCCGACAAATTCCAATGTGATATCGCTGCCGCGCCCACCGCCTTGGAATTGCAGGAAGGTGATGCGCACGCCAGCAATGTCGGTCAACCGCTTGCGCAGACCCTGTTCAACGGCGAAGGCGTCGCGCGTGCGGCCGGCTGGACCGAAGTGGAATAGTCCGTGCTTCTCGGTCAGCTGGACATAGACATTGCCGCTCCGCGCAGCCCCGCCAGGGCCATTCAAAGAGGTGAACACGCCCTGCACATCCGGCTCTTCTTCGATCCGCTGGGCGAGTGCGCGCATGATTTGATCAGCGCCCGCCAAAGGCGTGCCGGGGGCGAACTCAACCGCCATGCTGATCGTGCCATTGTCCATTCGCGGCAGCATCTGCATTGGGATCATGCCGGTGAACACCGGCGTCAGCGACACCACAAAGGTTGCAAGCCCCATGGCGGCGGCGGCGAGCGGGCGACGGATCGCCCAGGCCAGACATTTCTCATAGGCGTTCGTCAGCCAGCCGGCTGGGCGCTCGTCATGGCCGCCCCTCAAGAAATAGGCCGCCATCAGGGGTGTGATGAGACGCGCCACCAGCAAAGAGAAGAACACCGCCACCGCAACGGTGATGCCGAACTCTTTGAAGAATTGCCCGATCTGGCCGCTCATGAACGACACCGGCAAGAAAACGACAATGATCGTGGCGGAGGTCGCCACCACGGCAAGGCCGATCTCATCGGCGGCCTCCAAAGCGGCCTGGTAGGGATTTTTGCCCATGCGGATGTGGCGCACGATGTTTTCGATTTCCACGATCGCATCATCGACCAAAACGCCGGCCACCAATCCGAGCGCAATCAGCGTCATCATATTGAGCGTGAAGCCAAGCGGCTCCATCGCGGCAAAGGTGGGGATTGTGGCGAGGGGGATAGCGACCGCCGCGATGCTGGTGGCGCGCCAGTCGCGCAGGATGAGGAACACAACGATGATGGCCAGCGCGGCGCCTTCCAGAAGCGCTGCGATCGATGAGGTGTGCATGCCCTTGATGAAGGTCACTGGCGTGCCGAGCAATTGCAGTTTCAAGTGCGGATTGTCGGCCTCCATCTGCTTCATCCGGGCTTTCATCGCGTCATAGACTTTGACTTCGCTGGAGCCCTTCGAACGCTGCACGAGGAACGACACGACCGGCTGGCCGTCATAGCGCGCCACGGTGTTGATGTCGGAGGCGCCGTCGCGCACGACGCCGAGATCGGTGAGCTTTACGCTCTGGCCCGTGGGCGTCTGGATTCGGGTGTCGGCCAAACCTTCAACGGTGCGCGCCGCCCCCAGGGTGCGGATCGATTGCGCTTGACCGCCCACTTGCGCCTGCCCGCCGGGCAAATCAGCATTGATGGCGCGCAATTGCCGGCTGACATCATCGGCCGTCAGGCCCACAGCCACGAGCCGTTCGGGATCCAGCTCGACGCGGATTTCGCGATCGACGCCGCCCAGGCGTTGCACGGCGCTGACGCCTTTGACGCCCAAAAGGGCACGGTTCAGTTCATTATCGATGAACCACGACAATTGCTGTTCGGTCTTGCCGGGCCACACCAGGGCGAAATAGCCGAGCGGATCGGCGGCAAAGTCGATCCGCTCGATCAGCGGCTCTTCCATGTCGGCGGGCAATTCGGCGCGCACGCGGGTCATGGCGTCGCGCGCATCATCAATGGCGCGGCCAAGATCGGCGCCGAGCTGCAATTCAACGCTGGTGACGGAGACGCCCTGCTGCACCTCCGACATGATCCGCTTGACGCCTGACACGCCCGTCAGCGCGGCTTCAATGCGCTGGGTAACCTGGGTTTCCAACTCCGAGGGCGAGGCGCCCGCCTGCGCCGCCGTCACCGTGAAAAGCGGCGTTTCCACATTTGGCAGCTGGTTGATCGGCAGACGGAAATAGGCCGTCAGCCCGGCAAACAACAAGGCCAGGAACAACACGATCGGCGCGATCGGATTACGGATCGCATTGGCGGAAATATTCCAGGCCGACATCAGCGCTGCCCCCCACCGACCGCGACAGATGTCTGGCGCAATTCAGTGTCGACCGCGCGCACAAGATCGCCGTCTTGCAAAAAGGCCGCCCCTGCCGCGATGATCTTTTGCCCAGCGGAAACCCCGCCCAGAATGGCAACGCGATCGCCGCTTTCAGCGCCAACCTGGATCGGCGTTTTCTTGGCGCGATTATCGGCGCCGACCACAAAAACATAAGCGCTCTTGGGATCGAACACGACGGCCGAACGCGGCGCTGCAAGCTGCATCGCTTCCGGCAATTGCGCTTCCCCACGCAGAAACATGCCGGCGCGCAGATTGGCCTTGCGGGCCAGATCAAACACCGCCTGGCCGCTGCGGGTTTTGGAATCGATCGCCGCCGGCAAGCGGCGCAGCGTTGCGTCAATCAGCGTGCCGTCAATCATGCGAAACACGGCGCGCTGGCCGGGCTTCATCGCCAGCATGTCGGCCTCAGACACTTCAACGCCAACTTCCAATTGATTGTCGCCAGCGATGCGGAACAGGGGGCGACCGTCCACCGGCGCGCCAAGTTCGCCGCTCCGCGACAAGACAAGCCCGCCGGCCGGCGCGCGCACAAACCCGCCCTGCAGGCGCGCATTCACTTCAGCAAGCTGGGCGCGGGCTGCAGCCGCGCGCGCTTCGGCGGCTTCAGCCTGGGCCTTGCGCGCATCGATCTGCTCGGGCGATAGCGCGCCGCTGTCGCGGATCATCCAGGCGCGCTCAAAATCCGCTTTGGCGCGATCGGCGGACACTTGCGCTTCCTTCGCCGCTGCTTGGGCCGCGAGCGTCTGGGCATTGGCCAAACCACTATCAAGCCGCGCCATCGGCTGGCCGGCATTCACCAGATCGCCTTCATCGACAAGGAAGGCGAGAACGCGCACACCCGCGGCCGGCGCATAGACGCGCAAATCTTTCACCGGCCGCGCTTCGCCGGAAACAGACAAGGACCGCGCGATCTGGGCCGGCTCCAGCGTCATCAAGGTCACGGCCTGGGCGCGGGCGGCGGCGACACTCGCTGCGTCCGCGGGCGGCGAACTGGCGGAATGGGTCAGCGCATAAAGCCCTGCGCCCGCGGCAATCACGCCAACGGCCATTGCGGCCACCAAGACGCCGCGCGGCCCCTTGGCGACTTCCTGTTCAGACGCCGACATCACGAAGTCTCCTTGGCGCGGACCGTTGAACGGCGCGGCGCAGTTTGCGGTTTGGGTTTTCCGGGCGGGGCCTGTTTCGCCTTTGGCGCCGCGCCAAAGGCGCGCGCGATCAGAAAAGCGAAATCGGCGCTGGCTTGGGTGAGATCTATTTGCCGCGTCAGCGTCAGTCGGATGCCGATGCCGTCGATGATTGCCAATGTTACGCGCGCCACTTGCCGGGGATCAAGGTCAGCCGCAATTTCTCCACGCTTCTGGGCTATGGCGATAGTGTCTGACAGCCGTTGGCGCAGGGCGACTTCGGCGGCGATGATGTGTTCGGCCAAGACCCTATCGCGCCCGGCCTCGGCCAAGACGTCGCCAATCAGGGATGCATCTTCGGCATTGTGGAACTTGGTCCACGTCAAGCGGGCGATTTCCAGCAATACGCCTGAAAAGTTACCCTCCGCCTCCAGCTTGGCGAGGAACGGCTCCAGGCCGGCATGCTCTTCTTGGGCGATGGCGACGATGATGTCGGCCTTGCTGTCAAAGTAACGGTAAAGGGCGCCCGGCGACACCCGCGCTTCGGCGCAGATTTCCTGCATCGTGGCCTGGTGGAAGCCGCGGCGACGGAAACACACCATCGCAGCCTCCAGAATCTGGGCGCGGCGGCGGGCGGCGAGCGTCGGGTCAGGGCTGCGCGGCATGGCTAACGAGACCTTCAACCTTTCCAGTTTCACTACGGACAGTTTCTCTGCGGCCAGTTTGGCTGCGACCAGGGCGCGGATCGCTTGACCGGCCCATGTTGCAACGCATATAAAGCGAACGTTCGCTCTTTAAATGTAAAGATCAGGCCGGTCAAGAAAGTGCGCAGCGGATTTTACGCCGGCGGCGCGACAGGGAGTGCGAAATGAAGGCGCGGTGGATCATGGGCGCAGCGGCGGCGGGCCTTGCTTTGGCCGGCTGCACGACCATGCCGAAAGAAAAGCCAACCGCACCGCCCTTGCCGGCACAGTGGTCGGACCTGCCCACCCAGTCCGACGCCAAGAGCTTGATCGACTGGTGGAAGGGCTTTAACGATCCGTTCTTAAACCAACTGGTGGACGAGGCCCTCCGCGAAGGCCCCAATGCCCAAATCGCCGCGCTGCGCGTCCAGGAAGCGCGCGCCCTGTCGCGCGCAACGCTGGCCGACTTCGCCCCGCAACTGAATGCCGGCGCCCGCGCGAATTATCAGCGCTCCGAAGACGGCCCGCCGCTCGTCGGCTCGTTCCAAAGCTTTGTCACCGGCGGCGGCGGCGCGAACATCGTCACCGAAAAAGAGCAGATGAGCGGCAATTATGGGCCCCAGATCAGCTGGGAGATCCCACTGTTCCAGCGCATCGACGCCGCGGCGAAAGGCTCGCGCGCCAATATCGCAGCGGCCGAGGCCGACGCCCGCGGCGCCCAGGCCGCACTCGCCGCCGATGTCGCCACCGCCTATGTCGATTATCGCGCCGCGCAAAATCGTCGCCTGGCATTGATCGAGGCCGCCCAATCGGCCGAGCAATTGGCGACAATTTTGGAGACCAGCGCCAAAGCCGGCATCACGGCCGACGCCGACGCCGCCGATGCGCGCCGGCTTGCCGAAAGCGTCAAAGCCCGCACCCCACAAGCCGAAATAGAAATCCGCCGCGCCTATGGCGTGCTCGCTTTGCTGCGCGGGCGCGCGCCGGGCGTTGAGACCGAAGCGATGGTGGCTCAGCTGAACCTGAATGGTCCGGTTCCGTCCTATCCGCTGCGCAACGCGCCGCTCGCGCCGGCTGAATTGTTGCGCGCGCGGCCTGACCTCGCCGCCGCAGAAGCCCGCGCGCTGCTTGCCGCCGCCGATCTAGGCATTGCCCGCGTGGACATGCTGCCGCGCTTGTCGCTCACCGGCACATTGGGCTTTGCTGACAATCTCATCGGCTCAGGCCTGCCCGAGCGGCTGGCGCAAACCGAAGCGACGGCTTCGCTCACCGCACCCTTGTTTGCCTTTGGCAAGCTGCGCGCCAATGTGAAAGTGCGCGAATCCCGCTTCCAGCAAGCGCTCATCAATTATCGGGCAAGCGTCAATCAAGCCTCAGCGGAGGCTTCCGGCGCGCTCTTGGCCCTAAACCAGGGCGACGCCGTCTTGACCGCCGCGCGTGCTGCCGAAGCCGCGGCCCAACGCACCGCCAATGGCGTGCGGGCAAGCTTTGGCGTCGGGATCGCAAGCCTCGCTGATCGCTTGCGCGCCGACCAGCAATTGATCGACGCCCGCCTGATCCGCCTCGACGCCGAAGCCGCCCAGGCCCGCGCCGCCATCGGCGTCTATCGCGCCTTTGGCGGGGCGCCAGCGCTCAGCGAAAAATCGCGCGCCTAGCTTTCAGGTCGCCCAGCGATCAAACAAAGCATTGAAACCCGCCACCGCCGCCGCCGGCCCGTCGGCATGGCCCCATACGCCACCTGACACCGCCAGGAAATCAGCGCCGGCCCGCACCAGCGGTTCGGCGTTGGCCACCGTAATCCCGCCAATCGCCACGCATGGGATCTCCATCAAGGCCTGCCACCATTCCAGCATTTCAAGCTCGGCAGAGGCCGGCGCCGCCTTTGTGGCGGTGGGGTAGAATGCGCCGAACGCCACATAATCGGCCCCGGCTTCAGCCGCCTGCATCGCCAAGTGGCGCGAGCTGTGGCAGGTAACCCCAACAATGCCGCTCGCCCCCACCGCCTGGCGCGCTTGACGGTAGGGCGCATCGGTCTGGCCGATATGAACCCCGTCGGCGGACAAAGCGGCGGCAAGGTCGGGCCGGTCGTTAACGAGAAACGCGGCGCCGGCGTCCCAAATGATCGGCCCGAGTTTTGCCCCCGCCGCCAGGATCGCCTCATCGCCCACATCCTTCAGCCGCAGCTGCACGCTGGCGACATCGCCCGCCGCCAAGGCCGCACGCAGCACGGGAACAAAATCGTCAGCCGCCAGGCGTGGCGGCGTGATCAGGTAGAGACGGCAACGAAAGGTCATGGCGCGCCATAGAACATTTTGACGATGACCGGAAACCGACAAAATCCAAATTGGCGCGCTTTGTTCATCTGGCGCTTAAGTTGGCTATGCTTGGATGAGGCCAGTTATGGGGAGGTTTCGATGCGGGTTCTTGTTTTCGCTGCGGCAGCCTTGGGCTTGAGCGGATGCGCCACCGGCCCGATCATGGATGTCGCCCAATGCCAGACGGCCGATTGGAAACAGATCGGCTATCAGGACGGCGCGACGGGCCATGACGCGAGCCGCTATGCCGCGCGCGATCAAGCCTGCATGACCGCCGGCTATCCGGGCAAATCGGAGCTGTACCTGGCCGGCCATGCCGAAGGCGTGCGCGCTTTCTGCACGCCGCAGAACGGGTTTCGCGCCGGCGTCGATGGGCGCAGTTATGGCGGGCAGTGTCCGCCCGATCTCGATCCGCAGTTCCGCAATGCTTATCGCGACGGCCGCGATATCTATGACGCCACCTCCGCGCTGCGTTCCGTGGAATCCTCGTTGAATTCCCTGCGCGACGAGCGCGACCGCATCGAACGAAAAATCGCCATGAATGAGGGCGGCCTGGCGATGCAAGGCATCCCGCCCGCAGAAGCCGAACGCATCCGCAATGAGCTGTTCCGCCTGCGCAACGAGCGCAACCGGGTCGATAACGACATGCGCGATCGGGAGCGGGAATATCGCTGGCGCAGCGATGATTTGAGCCGCCTGCGCTATCGCATCGGTGCGCCTTTCGGCAGCTGGTAAAGCGCTTTGTCGGTCGGCAGGAAGGCGCCGCCAACGTCGCCAGTCATGCCGCAATAGGGCCCCTTACCGGGTCCGCGCCAAGCTTGGCCGCGCGGCGGCGTAACGGGTCGGGTCGTTCCCGGTCGCGTTGATGAAACCAACCCGCATCGTGATCTCCCCCGCGCCGTATCATCCCGGCGGCGTGACGATCTTCGCCGCAATTGCGCGCGCAATCGGCGCCCACATGATTGCCGCTGCCCAAGCGTGCGGAAAAGCCAGTGCGAACCCATGGCGCCACCGGTTGAAGAAGCCGGCGTCTTAGCCCGTATGCAACGCGGTCACGACGCAGGACATCAAGGTCGCCATGCCCAGCGCCACCGCGCCCGGAAAAATGATCGGCCAGAACCATTGCGGCAATCGCTTCATCTACCTAAACTTAAGGGCTCGGTTTTGCAGTGTCACCCCTGGCGCGGGCGCGAAGTGCGGCGCGGATCGCTTGCGTCTGCTGCGGCGTGAACGGCGCAAACCCGATCAGTTGCGACAGCCATAAGCCATCAGCGGCCAAAACCACCAAAGCAGCATCTTCCAAGCGCGCGCCGTCGGCCAGAATGGCGGCAAAGCGCGCGGCCTGGGGGGCGCGAAAGCGGTCGATCAGGTGCGGGCTGTCGGCGGCAACCGCTAAGAGGCTGGCCAAGGCCGCGTCATGGGCCGGGTCGTTCATCAAAGCGGCCTCGCAATAGGCGGCGAGCGCGGTTTGCGCCCCGGCGGCGCGCGCCGCCGCCATGCCGGCGTCGAACTGGGCGTTGAGGCGGTCGATCATGGCGCCATAGAGTGCGTCTTTGGTCGCAAAGCGGTACAGCAACCCGCCCTTGGACACCCCAGCGCGGGCGGCGACCGCATCCAGCGTCACCCGCCCGGCCCCGCCCTCGGCGGCGATGGCCAAAGCGGCGTCGAGCACGGCGTCAATGTCAATGCGGGCATAGCGGGTCGAGGGGCGCGCGGACATGAAAGACAAGTTGTATGGCCCTGCACCCTTGTCAATCCGTCTGGACGGACTTAAATCCGACCTAAGAGACGGAAACCCGCCATGACCGACCAAGCCCATCCCCCCGGCGCGCTGCGCGCCGTAGCGCTCGCCGCCGCAGCAACCCTCATCACCGTCGTCGAGTTTTCCTTGACCGCGCCGGTGATCGTGGTGGAACTGGCTGGCCGCGGCCATACCGGGCTGGAGATCGGGGCCTACGCCACTGCGCCGTTCCTGATGCTGCTTCTGGTCTCGCCGTTCGCGCCCGACATTCGCGCCCGGCTTGGCGATGCGCTGACTTTGCGCATCGGCCTCGCTTTGGCGACCCTCTCGGCCGGGCTGACGCCGCTGGTCGATGGGCTATGGGCGTGGGCGGCGCTCGACATCGTTGGCGGCCTGGCGGCGGCGCTGTTGTGGGGCATTGCCGAAAGTGCCGTGGCGCGCCACGCCCCGGCCGGCAAGGTCGGGCAGGCAACCGGATTGTATCAAACCGCCCTGGCCGCCGCCTTTATGATCGGGCCGCTTTTGGCCTTGGCCGCGCCGCTCGATTTCCGCGGACTGCTCTGGCTTGGCGCTGCAATCGCGCTGGCCGCGTGGGCGCCGATCGTCTGGCCCGGCGCGCTCGCCGGCCTCGGCAAAACCGATGAGCACAGCGACATTGCTGCGGCCTGGAAAACCGTGCTGGCGGCGGCGCCGGCGCTCCTGGTCGCGGCGCTTTTGGGCGGGGTTTATGAAACCGGCGTCGGCCCGATCGCGACCGCTTTCGCCGCGCGCCATCTGGGAGAGCTGGCGGTGGCGCTGCCGGCTGTGTTGGCGGCGGGAAGCCTGCTGGCGCAATGGCCGATTGGCTTGTTGGCCGACAAAGTCGGTGTTGGACGGATGCTGGCTGCAACCATCTTAAGCCTTGCTGGCGCCGGGGTGCTGTTTGCCTTTGCCGACGCCGCGCCCTGGTTGATTTGGCCGCTGGCCGCGATCTGGGGCGCGATCGGCGGCGGGCTCTACACCTTGGTGATGATTCAGGTAGGCGTGACCCTGCGCGCAGCGGCCGCAACCGCCACCGCCGCTGTCGTGACGACCTACACGCTGGGCGGCGCAATTGGGCCGCTGGCCACCGGCGCGGCAAGCGACGTGGCCGGCACTGTCGGCGTCGGCGTCGTGCTCGCCACGCTGTCGCTGGGGGCGCTGGTTGGCTGGCGCTTGGTGTCGAAGCAGCCGGCCGCAAGTCTGCAAACGCCCTGAACGCTGCTCTTCACCAGCTACCCGGCCAGCCTGCCCGGCAGCGCGGCCGCAAAGCTCGTGATGTCGCCGGCGCCAAGGCAGACGACCAGATCGCCCGGTTGCGCGCGGGCGCGCACAAAGGCCGGCAAATCCTCAAGGCTCGCCAAATGGCTGACATTGCGATGGCCGTGACGAGCGATGCTTTGCACCAAGTGCGGCGCGTCAATGCCGGCAATGGGCGCTTCGCCGGCAGGATAGACATCCGTGATCGCCACCATGTCGGCGTCGTTGAAGCAGGTCGAGAAATCCTGGAACAGATCGCGCAGGCGCGTGAAGCGGTGCGGCTGCACCACCGCAATGACGCGACCGCTGGTGACTTCGCGCGCAGCCTTCAGCACCGCGGCGATCTCCACAGGGTGATGGCCGTAATCATCAACGATGCGCACCTCGTTCCACACGCCCGTTGTGGTGAAGCGGCGCTTGACGCCTTCAAAGCCCTTCAACCCTTCCCGGATCGCTTGATCGTTCACGCCCAATTCGCGCGCGACCGCGATGGCGGCGACCGCATTCTGCACATTGTGTCGGCCGGCCACGGGCAAAAACAGATCATGCATCGTCACACCCGGCCCTGCGCCGCGTCGGCGCGCGATGACATCAAACGTCGAGCCCTCTTTGCTCGGGCGCACATTGGCGGCCACCACATCGGCTTGCGGATTGAAGCCATAGGTGATGACGCGGCGATCGGTGGTGCGCCCGGCCAGGCCCTGCACCACCGGATGATCGGTGCACAACACCGCAAAGCCGTAGAAGGGAATGGAGTCCACAAAGGTCTGATAGGCCGCGTTCATCGCATCGACGCCGCCATAATGATCGAGATGCTCGGGGTCCATGTTCGTCACGATCACCGCCGTGGCGCGCAGACGCGTAAAGCTGCCGTCGCTTTCGTCCGCCTCCACCACCATCCAATCGCCGCCGCCCATCCGCGCATTTGAGCCATACGCATTGATAACCCCGCCATTGATGACGGTCGGGTCTTTGGCGCCGGCAACCAAAAGCGCGGCCACCATCGAGGTCGTTGTGGTTTTGCCATGCGTGCCGCCAACCGCGACCGACCATTTCAGCCGCATCAATTCGGCCAGCATGTCGGCGCGCTTGACGATCGGCAAACCGCGTTCGCGCGCCAGATCGATTTCCGGATTGCCGGCCTTGATCGCCGACGACACCACCACCACGCCGGCCTCGCCCAAATTCTCAGCACGGTGGCCAACCATGATCTTGGCCCCGCGCGCGGCGAGCCGCTCGGTATTGGCGCCGGCCTTGGCGTCGGAGCCCTGCACCTTGTAGCCAAGATTGAGCATCACTTCGGCGATGCCCGACATGCCGATCCCACCAATGCCGACAAAATGCACCGGGCCGGTGTCGAACGGTACGGGACGGACAGTGGCGGAAACGGTCGCAGCCATGAAACCCTCTCTTGATTGACCAAGGCCAAAGCATGCGCCTGCATGCGCGGCAAGTGAGGTCTAGCAGGCAGGCAAAGAAGCGCGATCAGGGTTTTTCTTCGCGGCCATGCCAAATCCGTGTGACGAAGATCATGTCGGCGACGATGCGATAGCGGATCACACAGCGCCAATGTCGCGATTTGACGATCAGATCTTGCGATTTGCCGCCCAAGGCAGGTTTGCCAATCAAGGGATGTTCGCTGAGAAGTTGGAACGCTCTGGCATAACGATCACCCAGTTTGCGTGCTCCAGCGGCGTTTTGGTTCGACAAAACCGAAAGGAGGCGGCTGATATCAAACTCCGCTTGCCGCTCAAGGACCACTCTCACGCAACGGTGCGTGCTTTCGGAAAGCCGCCGCCCCCATCGGGCGCGCCTGCGCGCAACCAGGCTGTGACCTCCTGCGCCGGTACCGCTTGGCGATCGCGGAGAAAATTTTCCATCTCGACATCATCGGCGGCGCTGGCGCCGAGAGCCTGCGTCAGAACCGCAAGCGCATATTGCTCTTGGCTCATGCCCAGGCCGGCGGCTTCAACGCCCAATCGCCCGGCGAGGTCCAATCCAAGGTCAAAGACAGAGTTTGCGTCATGGCTAGTGTTCCGGTTCTGACATTTGCTACCGCTTGCCACAGACGCCGAGCAAATGTCAGAACCATAAGGAACACTAGAAAAATCCAAGCTCTAGCCCGGAAATCTCAAAGGTAGGAGGTGCATCGGGGCGCGAACTCTGAGAATTTCGTTTTGCGACAAAGTCAAAGCGCAGAGCGAAAGGCCACCCCGATGCAGACAGAGTGTACCTCCGATTTGTTCGGCTTTTCCAGAGCTGAAAAGCGCAAAGTTGTGGCTGCCTTTGATGGCGGCGCGGTCACCTCGGATGCCGGCGGGCTCCT
>JBEIHY010000016.1:0-51983 GCA_040381035.1 Hyphomonadaceae bacterium | reverse complement strand
GGGCCGGCGCCGCCATGCAGCGCGAGGGACCAAATCGGCATGGGCGCTCTCCTCGAGCATGATCAACGACCATCCGACTGTTGATCATGCCCTATTTTCTTGGTGTAGACCGCATTCGGACGGAAAACCGCACACACTTTTCCTGAATGCGGTCTGGCCTGCTGAAAGCAGAAAAAGCTCGGTCAGGCCACGGCGAAAACACGACACCCAGAAGAAACGAAGAGCCAGACAAACGAAAACGGCCCGCGCCTCCAGGGGGAAGGCCGTGGGCCGTAGCGTCGACGGCGGCGGCCAAAAGGGCCGCCCAACCCGCTTCATACGGGGGGAAGGCGAAGCGGGCGCGTCGAGACGCGTTTGAAGGGAAGATTAGGCGCTGACAAACCGCGGCGAGGCGCGCCGACGGCGTTCCGCCAACAGGGCCTTGGCCAGTTCGCTGCGTTGCGCTTCTAAGTCGAGAACCACGACATCGCCCGGGCCGCGACGGCGGCGTTCGGCAAACAGACGATGCTCCAGCTCAACCAGCTGGTCTTGAAGTGACGTGATGCTGCGGGTGATCATACGGGCCTCCATGAAACCCCCGCTCATGCGGGGCTTGGCGATCCGACATCGCGCCATCCTGTGCCCAGGAGTGACGCCAGAGGGGCCCGGCTCGCTTGTCGACAAGTTGATGGCGGTTTGTGGCGGCGGCAAGGCGTTTGACGTTGGATAACGCGGAGTTGAAGTGGCTTAAGAAAACGCCAACACGCCGGCTCAATCGGCCTGGAACCCAGCCGCTTTGTGGGCGCCGTCGCAGAACGGCTTGTTCTTGGAATGGCCGCAACGGCACAGAAACATCTGCACGCCGCGCTCCACCACCCGCCCCGTGCCGGAGCAGACTTCCAGATTGCCCTCCACCTTGAGCGGGCCGTCCTTTAGCGTGGTGATTGCCACCGGCCCGTCGCGGGCGGGCAGCATGTCGGTGGTGCGCGAGGCCGGCTCACCCGTGGCGCCAAAGCCGACTTCGGCATGGGAGCCGTCACAAAAGGGTTTCGATTTCGAGGCCCCGCAACGGCAAAAAGTTGCCCGCGGGCCGAGAACCGCACCGTTCAGGCGCAGATCGCCAGCCATGGCCACCGGGCCATTTTCCCGCAGCGTGGCGATATTCACGGGCGCCGGCGCCTCGGCTGAGCCGCCATCGTGACGGACATACGTGATGGCCCCGGACGGACAGCGATGGACGATCTCAACCAGGGTCTCAGCCGAGGTAGCGTCCGGGTGAATCCACGGCCCATCGACATTGGCCAGGAAAGTTTTCGGGGCGCCGGTGACGCATTGGCGGGAATGGATGCACTTGTCGGCGTCAAACCGGATTGTGAGCTTCTCGCCTTTGATCTCTTCGACAGCCATCGTCGGCTCCTGTTGCGCCGGCGGCGTCAAGCGACGCCGGGCTTTGACCGCGCGCCCAGCCGCCAAGGCACAAAGCCCGGCGTGCGGCGGCGATAGGTGTCATAGGCCGCCCCGAAGCTCTTCGATAAGCGGCGGTCTTCAATCCGCGCCTGCACCTGGATCACGATTGCGCCGATCACCAGACAAACCGCCGTGAAAATCGTCGGCCAGGCCAGGAACAAGCCCAGCTGGCCGAAATGCACGCCGAGAAAAATCGGATGGCGCAGGCGGGCATAGGGTCCACTCATCACCAGCGCCCGCGGGCCATCAGCCGGCACGCCAGTGCGCCACTCCGCGCCGAGATAGGAATGCGCATATATCACCAGCCCCAATGCCGCGAGCAGCAGACCAATCCCGGCGGCGGTGACGGCCGGGTGATGCAATGCCGGGATCGGCCCCAGCCAAGCGTCACTCTGCGGCAGCGGCACGCGCAGCATCGCAAGACCCAGGATCGCCGTACGGAAAAGGTCAAACAGCACCCGCCCGACAAACTGCGTCGATCCTGGTCGGCCATAGCTTTGCTGCTTCTGGCCCGTGCGGGCGCGCACGGCCATCATCTTGGCGGTGTAGAACACCGCGACGATGAGGAAGTAGCTGGCAAGAAACGTGCGGGCGAAGATATCGGCCGTCATCGGCTCGCTCCGGTTGTTTGGGCGCAACACTAGCACCACCGGAGCGAAAATCTATCCATGCCGCGGCCCAGGCGGCGTCAATCTCCGCTGACGGCGATCGGCCCTTGTTCGCCGGTGCGTATGCGCACCACCGCATCGAGATCAGTGACCCAGATTTTCCCATCGCCGATCTTGCCGGTGCGGGCCGCGGCCATGAGCGCTTCCAAAATGCCGTCGAGGCTATCGGGCGAACAAACCACCTCAATCTTCACCTTGGGCAACAGTTTCACTTCATATTCGGCGCCGCGATAGACTTCCGTCTTGCCCTTTTGGCGCCCATAGCCGCGCACTTCGGTGACAGTCATGCCGGTCACGCCGGCGTCTTTCACGCCATCCAAAACAGCGTCAAGGCGGCTTGGCTTGATGATTGCGGTGATGAGTTTCATGGCGGTTGGCGTTCCAATGCTGCAGCGCATGATAAAGCCGGAAATCTGCGATTACCGCAAGCCGGTCGCCGTGCGCGCCCGCGCCAGCACGACCTGCCGGCGCGCTGTCGGCGGATCAATCGTCAGCCGCTTGACCGCCTCCATCATCAACAGCCCGCCAAGCGCGGGCCACACCGTCTCGCCGACGCGCTCCAGCGTCCCAGCCAACGGCAGGCCAAAACGCCACGGCCAGGCGTAAAGCGCCCGCGCCGTCGCGGTCGGTTCAAACAGATTGTCGCGCAACAGCGCGCCGAGCTGGCGGCGCGAATACGGCTGGCCGTGACCGAAGGGTTGGCCATCGGCCAGGGCCCACACGCCCGCACGATTGGCAGCGATCACCACCAGGCGCCCTTCGGGCGCAGTGACCCGCCACACTTCCCGCAGCATGGCGCGGGGTGCGGCCGCTTCTTCCAGGGCATGGACAAGGATCACCCTGTCAAACACCGCGTCCATGAACGGCAGGCGGTTCTCATCGCCGAGGCAAACCAGCGCGCGCCCTTCTTCCGGCCAACGCTCCGCCCCTTGCGGGCCGGGCGCAAAGATAACCGCGCGCCGGGCATTGGCGAGGTAGGGCGACAGATACGGCCCGGCATAGCCAAGGCCGAGCATGTCGCGCCCGGTCGCGTCCGGCCACAGCGCCGTCAGCCGCGCCAACGCCGCCCGCAAAGCTGCCGCGCCGAGCCGACCGTCATAGAATTTCTGCAGGGCGTGCACGTCCTGGCGCATGCGCCGTTCTGGCCCGGTTTGGCCCGGGGCGCAAACCCAGGGGCGCTGACGGGCGGTGCGGCGCGGGCTCAGCTGTGGCGATGAACGCTCCCGTCGCCCCCGCCATCAAAGCCCCGCGGCACGAATTCACCTGGGAGGGGCTGCAGGACCTGCGCGCCAAGGGGTTCATGGCTGGGGTCAAGCGGTTGGCGCTGGATGATGGGGATATCGTCCATATGCCGCATGATGGGGATTTGCTTACCAGCGTCGTGATGCGGGTTGCGCGGCATTTTATTTTGGAGGCTGGCGGGGATGTCTTTGTCGGCGTTCAAACCACGCTGCGCCTGTCGCGCAAGAATGCGCCGATGCCGGACATCTATTTGCTTTCCGGCGGCCCGCCCAAGGGCGAAGTGCCGGCGGAAAAAATACTTCTGGTCGTGGAAGTCGCCGACACCAGCCTGAAGGCCGATCTCACCGAAAGCGCCGATCGCTACGCCCGCCATGGGGTCAACGAGTTCTGGGTGATCGACGCCAATGCGCGGATCATCCACGTCCATCGCGACCCGCAGGACGAGGCCTATTCGGCCCCGACCCAGATCGCCGCCGCCGATGCGATCGCGCCGCGCGGATTGCCGACGCTGGCCCTGTGTTTGGATCAAACCGCACCGATGAGCTGAGCGCCTCACGCCGCGATCAAATCCCCCTGCGCCAGCTGGTTGAGCCGCGCATAGAGCCCGCCGGCTGCAACCAGGGCGCCGTGATCGCCCTGCTCAACGATGCGGCCTTGGTCAAACACCAGAATGCGATCGGCTTCGCGCACAGTCGACAAGCGGTGCGCGATGACGATCACGGTGCGGCCCCGGCGCAGCTCCGCCATTGCCGCCTGCACATCGCGCTCGGTCTCGTTGTCGAGGCTGGAGGTGGCCTCGTCGAGGATCAGGATCGGCGCGTCGGCCAGGAACGCGCGCGCCAGCGCGACCCGCTGGCGCTCCCCGCCCGACAGCTTCACGCCGCGCTCGCCGACCTCGGTGGCGTAGCCCTTGGGCAGTTTCGCGATGAAATCATGCGCCCGGGCGCGGCGCGCAGCCGCTTCGATCTCCTCGGCCGTGGCGTCCGGCTTGGCGTAGGCGATGTTTTCCCACAGCGAGCGGTGAAACAGCGCGGGGTCTTGCGGCACAAGCGCGATGGCCTGGCGCAAACCCCTTTGTTTGACGGTGCGCACATCCTGGCCATCGATCAAGATCGCCCCGGAATTCACGTCGTACAAGCGCTGCACCAGCTTGACGAAGGTGCTCTTGCCCGAGCCCGTCGGCCCGACCAGGGCAACCGTTTCGCCTGGCCTGATGGTCAGCGAAAAATCGCGATAGAGCGGCTGCTCCTGGCCCTGATACTGGAACGCCACACGCTCAAAGGCGATCGCGCCGGGGCCGCGCTTGAACTCTTCCGCATCCGGACGATCGAGAATGTCGGCCTGCTGCTTGGCGTAAGCCACGACGTCTTCAATGTCGGAAAAGCCGCGCTGCAGCATCTGCACGGTTTCGCCCAAATTGCGCAGATAGCCCATGATCACGAAGAAGCTGGTCAGCGCAAAGGCCGCATCGCCGGCACTCGCCCGACCCGCGCGCCATTCCAGCACGACAAGCCCGATCAGCCCCGCCTGCATAGCAAACAACAGCAAGTTCTGGATCACCCAGGCGTCGGTGAAGCGCATCCACACCCGCACCGCCTTGATCCGCCAATCTTCCACCACCGCTTCAAACCGCGCCTGCTCGCGCAGCTCCGCGCCGAAGGTTTTCACCGCCGCATGCGCGCCGATGGAATCCGCCAGCGCGGCGCCAATCTTGGTGTCGGCGCTGTTATAGTCGCGCAGACGGCCGGCGATGTAGTAGTGCGCAAACAGCACCGCCCCGGCGCAATAGGCCAGGATCATCAAACCCAAAAACAGCCCAACCAGCGGCCATTTCAGCGCCGTCAACATGGTCAGCCCGGTGAGTACGACAAAGGCCGGCAGCACGAACCAGGCGATGTTGTCGCTGATCGTGTCATAAGCGCCCATGGCGCGGCTGACGCGACGCACCGTGGCGCCGGCGAAATTGTTGGCGTGCCAATCGGTGCTGAAGCGCTGGACGTCGGCGAAGGCGTCGGCGACGATCCGCTTCATGTTTTGGGCCGCAAACGGGCTCCAAAACCGCGCTGTGACATTGCGGAAGAAGAAATAGCCAAACGCGACCGCGGTGAAGACCAGAAACGCCTGATCGACATGCGGCGCAGCCGCGCCTGGCGTGGACGTGCTCAGCGCCTCCACCAATTGGCCGGCGGTGTAGGGCAAGAACAGATCGCAAGCGACCGCGACGCCCAGGAGCCCAAGAAAGCCAGCCAGAGTCCAGGGTTGGCTCGACCAATGTTGCCACAGAAACGCCAGCGTCTCAGCTACCGTGGCTTTGCGCTGAGCGGTAGAGTCGGCGGCGTCATCGTCAAAATCAAGCGCGTCGCTCACGGGCGATGCTCCAAGCAGGCGCCGGCGCGCGCAGACGCAGGCGGATCAATCACGGGATTCAGAAAGGCAGGCTCGTTCTGAAAACGAGGGGTCCAGCCGTCAGGATCGCTTGCCACTCCAGCGGCGCGGTACGGTTCGGCGCGGACGTCAGCACGGCTGACTAATCCAAGCGCACGGGCAGCCCACGCGGCGCCCAAGCTAGCGAAACTCAATCATCCTGATAGCGACCTCCTCAACAGAGCGGCAGGAAAAGCGACGGCGGCCAAGCGCCCGCATCACGCCAGGCGCGTCGCGGACATAGCCGCACCCATGGCTTGCGTCCAGCCATGGAACCGGGAAAAGCTCGCTGCCATGACCGCAAAGCCACACCCCGCCGACGCCCTGGCGCGACACTGGACGCAACGCCTGCCCAAACCCCTGCAAGCGCTGGCGCAGCTGTCGCGGCTGGATCGGCCGATTGGCTGGCAGCTCTTGCTGCTGCCGTGTCTGATGGGGCTGGGCCTGGCGCGCAGCGTTGATGGGCTATGGGGCGGGGAAGGCGTCCTGGCGCTTTTATTTCTGATCGGCGCGGTGGCGATGCGCGGCGCCGGCTGCACCTGGAACGACCTGCTGGATCGCAAGATCGACGCGAAGGTGGCGCGCACCCGCGGCCGGCCGATCCCGTCCGGCGCGATCAGCCCGACGGGGGCGTTCCTCTGGTGCCTGGCGCAATGCGGCGTGGGGCTTTTGGTGCTGCTGGCTTTGCCGCCGACGGCCCAGATCGTGGCGTTGTGTGCGATCCCGCTGGTGGCGGTTTATCCGTTGATGAAGCGCGTGACGTGGTGGCCGCAAGCGTGGCTCGGGATCGTGTTTTCATGGGGCGTGCTGGTGGCGGGCGCAGCGATCCAGGCGCCGGGCGCGGGCATGCCGTTCAGCGCCGACATCGTGTTGCTCTATCTCGGCTGCATCGCCTGGACGATTGCCTATGACACGCTCTATGCGCTGCAAGACAAGGAAGACGACGCGCTGATCGGCGTGCGCTCCACAGCGCTTCTGTTTGGTCCGAAATGGCGCGCCTGGGTGACGGGCTCTTATATCGCTGCGGTGTTTTTGTGGGGCGCCGCCGCGGCCATGGCGGGGGCGCATTGGATCGTGTTTGCCGCACTCGGCGCAATCGGCGGGCTGATGATCTGGCCGATGCTGGAACGGGTTGATCCGAACACGGCGCATTCGGCGCTGCATGCTTTCCGCTTTAACGCGGTGATCGGGGCGGCCGTCGCGCTGGCCTTCTGGCTGTCGCCGTTATGGGTGACGCTGGCGCCGCTTTTGAGCAAGGCGAGCTGAACATCATGGGGGATGCAGAAAAGGCACTCGCGAAACTGTGCCCGCACATGAAGAAGGCGGTGAAGCGCCAGCCGCCCTTTGCGATCACGCCGGAGCCCAAGCGCGATCCGTATCAGGCGCTGTTTCGCGCGATCGTGTTTCAACAGCTTTCGGGCAAAGCGGCGGCGACGATTTTGGGCCGGGTCGTTGCGCTGTTTCCCGGCCGCGGTTTCGTCAAGCCGCAGGCGTTACTGGACGCGCCCGAAGACGCGCTGCGCGCCGCCGGCCTGTCGCGCCAGAAGATCGCGGCGTTGCGGGATCTCTCCGCCAAACGCCTTGACGGCGCCGTCCCGGCCCCCGCCAAAATCGCGCATCTGCCCGACGACGACGTCATCGCCCGACTCACGGCGGTGCGCGGCGTCGGCCGCTGGACGGTGCAGATGTATCTCTTGTTCACGCTTGGCCGGCCGGATGTCTGGCCCGTCGACGATCTCGCCGTGCGCAAGGGCGCTGAGCTGATCACAGGCGAGATCTTCACACCAAAAACGCTCGCCGCCTATGGTGATCGCTGGGCGCCTTGGCGCAGTGCGGCGGCCTGGCATTGCTGGCGGGCAGTGGATACGAAAACGTCGGACTAATCCCCTTGCCTTGCCGTAACGGCGCGCGCTTAGGCTCATAGCCATGGCTGCCGTCGCTCGCATTGATCCGAAAGCCGTGTTCACGCCCGCTGAATGGGCGCAGCTCACCGCGCGCTCACACTGGAAGGGCTTAGCGCTGGTGGCGTGCGCCTGGGGGCTGATCGCGCTGGCGGCGGCACTGTTTGTGATCTGGCCCAATCCGCTGACCTATCTCCTCGCCGCCATGGTGATCGGCGCGCGCCAACTGGGCTTGGCGATCTTGATGCATGAAGCCGCGCACGCAACGCTGCACCCGAATGCCACCATCAACGACTGGGTTGGCGAATGGTTGTGCGCGGCGCCGGTGGGGACGAGCTTGAAAAGCTATCGGCCCTATCATCTGAGCCACCATAAATTCACCGAGCAGCCGCAAGACCCGGATCGCGACTTGTCGGCGCCGTTCCCGACAATGCGCGCGAGCCTCTGGCGCAAAGTGATCCGCGATCTGACGGGGCAGACCTTTCTGAAGCAACGGCTCGGCCCGTTCTATCTGCGCCTGACCGGCAAGAGCCATCGCTTGCCGGCGCAGGCCGCCGCCATCGACAATGCTGCGCTGCGGTTCTGGATCGTGAATGGCGCACTGTTTGGCGGGCTGGCGGCGGCAGGGCTGTGGTGGGTCTATCCGGCATTGTGGATCGTGCCGATGGCGACTTGGTTTCGGCTGGTCACGCGGCTGCGCAACATAGCCGAGCACGCCTGCGTCGGCGCCAGCGACGATCCGTTCCGCCACGCCCGCACGACGCGCGCGACTGCGGTGGAGCGGCTATTGATTGCGCCCTTCTGGGTGCATTTCCACGCCGAGCATCACCTGTTCATGTACCTGCCATGCTGGGCCTTGCCGCAGGCGCATCGGCTGTTGATCGCCAAAGGCTATGGCCCGCGCATGGCGTTGGCAAACAGTTATGGCGCGGCGTTGAAGATCGCCGCACCTGCATGATCGACGACATCCCGGCCTTCATAGCCGCCAACACCCGTGTTCTGTCGCCGCCGCATGTGCCGGAATTGAAGCTGCACCTCGCCGACGACGCCGTCGCGTTGTGGCAAATGACGGAAGAACAACTTGGCGAAATCGGCCTGCCGCCGCCTTTCTGGGCGTTTGCCTGGGCTGGCGGCCAAGCGCTCGCGCGCCATGTGCTTGATCACCCCGAGATCGTCCGGGGCCGGACGGTTTTGGATGTCGCGGCCGGCTGCGGGCTTGCCGCGATCGCGGCGGTGAAGGCCGGCGCGGCAAGCGCCGAAGCCAATGATATCGACCGCTTTGCCGCTGCAGCCGCAGTGTTGAATGCGGTGTTGAACAGCGTCACGCTCAGCGCCTCCAGCGACGACAAGATCGGCGCTGCGGTCGCTGCCGAGGTCATCCTGGTCGGCGATTTGTTTTATGATCGCGATTTGAGCCCGCGCGTCTATGCGTGGCTCAAACCACTGGTCGATGCGGGGCGAACCGTGCTCATCGGCGATCCTGGCCGCACCTATCTGCCAAAAGACAAGCTCGACATTCTGGCGTCCTACGAGGTGCCGGTAACGCGCGCGCTGGAAGACGCCGAAGTCAAGACCACGCGCATCTGGCGCTTGCGGTAAAATGCATATGCACCGCAGGCAAACTTTCATTTGACGAACCGCCCGCATCAGTTTGATGTCGCTCCCGCTTTAGCCATTCTTCCCGGGGCCCCGCCATGCCGACGCAGGCGCAACGCCGGCGCGCGACCGCCGCGCCGACGACTGAACCGCTCATCACCGAAGCCGAGGCGCGCCTCGTCGAAGTCGCTGCGGCGCGTGCGGCGTTCGCGCAATTGGTCGCATTGGAAGCCGCTTATGATCCGGCAGCTGCCGCGCTTTATGGCGCCGACGGCGTGGTGATCGAACAGACATTGATGGACGGCGTGGCCCGTCCCGCGCGCGAAATCCCGATGCGACGCTACAAGGCGGCCTTGCCATTCATGCTCAGCCTGTCGCGCAAGGCGGGCGAGGAGGCCAGTCACGACCAGATTGAAACCGAATGGCTGTCGCCGGGTTGGGTGCGCATTCGCACGCAACGCCAATCCAGCCAGTCGCGCCTGGCCACAGCTTATGAAATCACCTTCCGCCGCGAGACCGACGGCTGCTGGCGGGTCGCCAAGGAAGTCGCGACGCTGGCAAAATAATGGACGATCTCACCATCACGCTGGAAGATCTTGGCGGCGAGCGCGGCCGTTATGTTGCGCGCCGGCCTGGCGATCCGCTCGAAGCGGAAATGACCTTTGCCCACCGGCCGGGCGTGATCGTGATCGACCATACCGGCGTGCCGCCAGCCTGGGAGGGCAAGGGCGCAGGCTCCGCGTTGGTCGCGCGGATGGCCAATGACGTTGCCGCCCTTGGCCTGAAAATCGTGCCGCGCTGCAGCTTTATCGCTGCTCATATCGCGCGCAAACCGGCGCTGAAAGCGCTGGTCGCGGACTGAAACGCCGCAGTCGCCCATCTTCGGGTCGCTCGCCGCCGAACCCCATCCTCCCCGCCGCCTTTGGGCGAGCCGGCCGTGCCGGAGCGCCCACTGTGCAGGCAAGTGCTGAACGGATCATCACCAGCGCGTTCGCCAAGGATGCACGCTCCCCTCGCCGAGGCCGGCAAAGCCGGCTATCGCTGCGCCAGAGAAAAATGTGAGGACACAAAGCCTATGCCGCCGCTTTCGATCGCCGCCTTTTATGCTGGCGTCAACATTCTGATTTTGTTGATCTTGTCCTTTTTGGTGGTGGTCCAGCGGCGCAAAACAAAAGTCGTGCTTGGCGATGGCGGCGAACCGGCCTTGCGCCGCGCCATCCGCGCCCATGGCAATGCGGTCGAATATGTCGCACCCGGCTTGGCCGGTTTGATCCTCTTGGCGCTGATGGACACCACGCCGCTCTGGCTGCTGCACGCCGCCGGCGGCGGCCTCACCCTTGGCCGTCTGCTGCATGGCTTTGGCTTGTCCAATGCCGACGGGGCTTCGGTTGGGCGCGGCTTCGGCACGCTGTTGACCTGGATCGCTTTTGTGGTGATGGCCGGCGGGCTGATCTGGGGCGCGGTGGGACCGCTGCTGGCAGGCGCGTAAGCGCGGTTGCGCGAGCCGGCGCTTCAGCCCATATCGGGGCCATGTCGACCGTTTCCGAAGCTGACCTTCTTGACTGTTTGTTGAGCGCCGCCAAAAAGGCCGGGGCCGAAACCGCGGACGCCAGCGTCTCGGCCGCCCAAAGCCTTTCGGTCGATGTGCGCCTTGGCAAACTGGAGGGCGTGGAGCGCGAAGATGCGCGCTCGGCGGCGCTGCGGATCATGATCGGGCGCCAGCAAGCCTCGGCCACGTCAAGCGACGTGTCGCCCGCCGGGTTAGAGGCGCTGGCGGCGCGTGTGGCCGAGATGGCGCGCGCCGCGCCAGAGGACAAGTTTTGCGGCCTGCTGGAAGCCCGCTTCCGCGACGCCGGCGGATCGCGCGATCTCGGCCTGACAGATGACGCAAAGCCCAGCCCCGCAGAACTTGAACGCCTCGCGCTTGCCGCCGAAGAAGCAGCTTTGGCCCAGCCTGGCGTGACCAATTCGGCCGGCGCCGGCGCCGGTTATGGCAAGAGCCGTGCGGCCTACGCCACCAGCGAGGGGTTTTTCGGCCTCTGGGAAGGCGGCTCCTATTCGCTGAGCATCTCCGCACTCGCCGAAAGCGAGGCCGGCAAAGAGCGCGATTACGATTACCGCACCGTGCGCAAGTTCGCCGATCTGCCTGCGCCGGAAAGCCTGGGCGTTACGGCCGGATCGCGCGCGGCGGCGCGCTTGGGTGGGCGTAAGATCGAAAGCCGGCGGGCGCCAGTGATTTTGGAAAACCGCGTCGCAACCCGCATTTTGTCGCCGGCGCTGAGCGCCATCACGGGGACCGCGATCGCGCGCGGGGTGAGCTTTCTGAAGGACAAGCTCGGCCAGCGGGTGTTTGCGAAAGGCATCGTGCTTGCCGAAGATCCGCTGCGGATCGGCGGCATGGCCTCGCGCCCGTTTGACGGCGAAGGCGGCGCAGTGAAGGCCCGCAATCTGTTTGACGACGGCGTGCTGAACACCTGGCTGATGAACAGCGCCGCCGCCCGCCAGCTCGGCCTGGAGCCGACCGGCCACGGCACGCTTGGCCATGGCGGCCCGCCCGGAACTGCGCCGTCCAACCTCACCATGGTCCCGCAGCGCACAGGCACGCTTGACGATCTCATCGGCGAAGCCGGCGCGTGTCTGTTGGTGACGGAAATGTTCTCGCCTTCGCTGAATGGCAATACCGGCGATTATTCGGTCGGCGTGGCGGGCTTTTGGTGCGAAAACGGCAAACGGGTGCATCCGGTCAATGAAGTGACCATTGCCGGCAATCTGATCGATTTCTACAGCCGGCTTATCCCCGGCGGCGATCTGGAGCGGCGCTCCAGTTTCGACAGCCCGAGCATTCTGATTGATGACGTCGCCATCGCCGGCATCTGACCGCGACCTGTTGGTCGACGCCGCCGCTGAGGTCGGCGCCCTGCTGGAGCGCAGCTTTGGCAATCATGGCGATGTCCGCTCCAAGGGCGCAGCCGGGCCGGTGACAGATATCGACATGGCCGCCGATGCGTTGCTGAAAGAACGCCTGCGCGCGGCGCGGCCCAATTATGGCTGGCTGTCGGAAGAAACCGTCGACACCCCGGAGCGGCTGAGCCACCGCCGCGCCTTCGTCGTCGATCCACTGGACGGGACACGGGCCTTTATCCAGGGCGAGGACGATTTCTGCACCTCGCTGGCGGTGGTCGAAGATGGCCAGCCGATCGCGGCGGCCATCTATGCGCCGCTGCGCAAAACCATGTACGCCGCCGCCCGCGGCGCGGGGACGACCTGCAACAGCGCCGCAGTCCGCGCCAGTGATCGCGCTGAGCTGGAAGGCGCACACCTGATCGGCAAGCCGGCGATGTTTGCCGACCGGCGCTGGAACCCGGCCTGGCCCGAAGTCCGGGCGAGCCACATCAACGCCATTGCGCTGCGCTTAGCGTTGGTCGCGGCCGGCGATTTCGACGGGGTGTTTGCGCTTGGCTTCAAGTCGGAATGGGACATTGCGGCCGGCGCGCTGCTGATCAGCGAGGCCGGCGGCGTGATCACCGACCCCTGGGGCGAAGCCTTGCGCTTCAACCAGACCGACCCACGCGCGCCTGGCGCCGTGGCCGCTGGCCCGGCCCTGCATGCAGTGCTAATCGAGCAGCTGAAAAACGTGCCCCACCCCTCGCGGTGGTCGGCTTGAAGCGCGCGGGGGAAGGCATGCCAGATCGTCAATTGCTGCATTTGGTGATTGGCGGGGAGTTGAAAGACCTCGCCGCCCACGAATTTGAAAACCTCGCCAAGGTTGAGTTTGTCGGCGCGTTCCCGAACTACGCGTCCGCCCATGCCGCCTGGAAGGGCGCTGCCCAGCGCACCGTGGACAATGCCCGGATGCGGTTCTTCATCCTGCACGCCCATAAGCTCCTCGATCCCACCGACGACGAGGCGCACGATCATTGAGCCCCCATCCCCGCCGACCCCGCCCGCGCCTTTGTCGAAAGAGAAGGTGCGGGCCAATGTTGTGCGGCTGTGGCGCGACTATCTGAAAAAATACTGGCGCCTGCTCGCCGCCTTGATGCCGGTGATCGGCGTCGTCGGAATGACCGCCGGCGCCTATGTTTACATCGCCCAGGATGCGGGCGAGCTGATGCAGACCAGCGACGACCGCTTGATCTATCAGGTTCCTGCCCTGGTGATTGGCGTGGCCCTGGTGCGGGCGGTGTCAATGTATGTGCAGACCGTGCTCACCCAATCGATCGCCCATCGCGTGCTGCGCGATTTGCAGGGCGGGATGTTTCGGGCCTTGCTGCGCGCCGATTTCGCGCGCTTCACCGCCGAGCCGGTCGGCGGGCTCGTTTCGCGTTTCACCAACGACATCAATGTGATTGCCGAAGGCCTGGTGCGCGGCACCAGCCAGTTGGTGCGCGACATCGCGGTAATCGTCTTCGTCTTTGTCGCGATGATCCGGGTTGATTGGGCGCTGGCGCTCGGCGTGCTGGGCATTCTGCTGTTCTCAATGGGGCCGCTCGCCAGCATTGCGCGGCGCGCGCGCAAACAGACGATCGCAGCCCAGGAGCAGATTGGCGCCATGGCGTCCGTGTTGACCGAAAGCTTTTCCGGCGCGCGGCTGGTGCGCACCTACAGCCTGCAGCGCTATGAGGCCGACCGCGCTGAAGGCGAATTTGAACGCCGGCGCAAAATGCAGATGAAGCTGGTGCGCAACCGCGCCCGCAGCGATCCCATTCTGGAAGTGCTGGGCGGCATTGCGCTCGCGGGGGTGTTTGCCTTTATCGGCTGGCGCGTTTCGATGGGCAAAGCCAGTGTCGGCGATCTCTTGGCGCTGATCACCTCGATCGCCACGGCCTCAGCCGCCGCGCGCAGCCTCGGCACCTTCAACACGGTGATGAATGAAAGCGCGGCCGCTTTGGAGCGGGTGTTTGATCTGATCGACGAGAAGCCGGCGATCGACGACCTGCCCGGCGCCAAGCCGATCGCCATGCAAGGCGGGCGGGTGGCGTTTGAAAATGTCGCCTTCGGCTATGGCGATCAGGCGCCGGCGGTGAGCGATGTCAGCTTTGCAATCGAGCCGGGCCAGACCGTGGCGCTGGTCGGGCCCAGCGGCGCCGGCAAATCAACGATCTTCAATCTGATCCCGCGGCTGTTCGACGTCACCGGTGGCGCGGTCACGATTGACGGCCAGGATGTGCGCAGCGTCACCATTGCCAGCCTGCGCGCCCAGATCGCGGTGGTGTCGCAAGACGCGATTTTGTTCAATGACACGATCCGCGCCAACATCGCCTTTGGCAAACCCGGCGCCAGCGACGCCGAG
Organism: Hyphomonadaceae bacterium; assembly: GCA_040381035.1. Lineage (GTDB taxonomy): Bacteria > Pseudomonadota > Alphaproteobacteria > Caulobacterales > Aquidulcibacteraceae > REEB506. Next base: position 37,416 of record JBEIHY010000016.1, on the reverse strand, counting down.
ATTGAAACGGCCGCGAAGGCCGCCGCCGCGCATGACTTCATCATTGCCGCGCCGCATGGTTATGACACCCAAGTCGGTGAGCGCGGCGGGGCGCTGTCGGGCGGGGAACGCCAGCGCATCGCATTGGCGCGGGCATTTCTGCGCAATGCCCCGATCCTGCTTCTGGATGAAGCCACTAGCGCCCTAGACGCGCAAAGCGAACGCCAAGTGCAAGACGCGCTGGATCGCTTGGCCAAAGGCCGCACCACGCTGGTGATCGCCCACCGCCTGGCCACCGTGCGCAACGCCGACAAAATCATCGTGCTCGACGCCGGCCGGGTGATTGAGATTGGCCGCCATGACGATCTGGTCGCGCGCGGCGGGCTTTACGCCAAACTCAACGCATTGCAGTTTCAGGCTGGCGAAGCCGCTTAACAGACGGCTCAGCGTCAGCGGACAATAAAGCCGGGCCGCGGCTTGGCGCTGTGTTCAACCAGGGGCTCGTCATCGGCGGGGTCAATCTCGATCAGAGACACCGGATAGCCCCACAAATCGGCCATATGCTGCAGCACTGGCCCGATATCTTCATCGAGCAGCACATCGTCAACCAGACGATGATGCAGGATCAGACAGCGATCGCCGGCAAGATCAACATCCACGACCTGCAGATCAGGCTCACGGTGGCCAATATCATATTGCCGCGCGAGCGAGCGACGCACACGGCGATAGCCGCGCTCGTCATGGATGCTGTCCACGACCAACTCGTCTTCTTCTTCATCATCCTTGATCGAAAACAGGCGCAGATCGCGGATCACTTTCGGCGACAAAAACTGCGCGATGAAACTTTCATCGCGGTAATTGGCCCAGATGTGCCTCAGCGTGTCATAGGGTTTGCCATTGCCGGCCATGTCCGGAAACCATTCATGGTCTTCGGCGGTCGGCTCGGTGCAGATGCGCTCGATATCCTCCATCATGGCAAAGCCAAGCGCATAGGGATTTATCCCACCAAAGCGGCGGTCATCGAAGTGCGGCTGGAACACCACATTCGTGTGGGTGTGGATAAACTCCATATAGGCCCCGTCATCGATCAGGCCCTTGTCGTGCAGGCGGCGCATGATGCGGTGATGGACATAGGTGGCGCAGCCTTCGTTCATCACTTTGGTCTGGCGCTGCGGATAAAAATACTGCGCGATATTGCGCACGATACGCAGGATTTCGCGCTGCCAGGCTTCCAGCTTGGGCGCGGTTTTCTCCAGGAAATAGAGCACATTCTCTTCGGGCAGGCCCAGCCTGGCGCGCCGTTCGTCCAACAGATTGGTCTTGGCGTGCTTGGCTTTCTTCACCGGCACGGTGCGCCACAGATCGTTGAAGATCTGTTCGCCATGTTCGCGGCGTTCCTTCTGGCGCTTTTCTTCGCTGCGCAAATCCATGCGCCGGCGGCGGGTATAGCGATGCACGCCTTGATTCATCCAGGCGTGCGCGGCGTCCAGCAGCCGCTCGACCCGATCATGGCCATAGCGTTCTTCACAGCGGGTGACGAAATCCTTGGCGAATTCGAGATAATCGAGAATGCCTTCCGCGTCGGTCCATTGCCGGAACAGATAATTGTTCTTGAAAAAATGATTGTGGCCGAAGGCGGCGTGGGCGGTCACCAGCGTCTGCATGGTGGCGCTGTTTTCCTCCATCAGATAGCTGATGCAAGGGCTGGAATTGATCACGATCTCATAGGCAAGACCCTGCATCCCCTTGCGATACAGCATCTCATCGCGGGCGAAGTGCTTGCCGAAAGACCAGTGACGATAAAACAGCGGCAGCCCGATCGAAGCGTAGGCGTCGAGCATCTGTTCGGAGGTGATCACCTCGATCTGGTTGGGATAGGTGTCGAGCCTGAGTTCATCGCGCGCGATCTCTTCGATCGCAGCATAGACGCGCTCGATCGTGGCGTAATCCCAGGCGGCGCCCTGATAGAGCAGCTTGGAAGCGGCGAAACTGTCGGCCATGTCAGCTCCCTTGCTTGGCGCGCGCATCCTGCTTCTTGAACAGGTCGCGGAACACCGGATAGATGTCGCGGCGGTGGCGCACTTTGCGCATCGCCATCGGCGCTTCGGGGCTGCGGATCAGCGAATAGAGCCGCCACAGCGCGCTTGGCCGTTCGCCAAAGCCGGGCAGCGGCTCTTCTTCCGAGCCGACCTCAAGATAAGCGTAATATTGGCACAACGGCAGAATATCGGTTTCCAGAAGGGCCGCGGTTTTGGCGTTGTCGCTCGGCAGATTGTCGCCGTCGCTGGCCTGGGCGGCATAGATGTTCCAATCGGCCGCGGGAAAGCGCGCCGCGACGACGCGCACCATTTCCTCAAGCGCCGTCGACACCACCGTGCCGCCGGTTTCGGGGCTGTTGAAGAAGGTCTTTTCATCGACCTCTTCAGCGTGGTGGGTGTGGCGGATGAACACCACCTCGACGCGCGGATAGCGCTTCCTCAGAAAGATATAGAGCAGCGAATAAAACCGCTTGGCCAAGTCCTTCATATGCTCGGTCATCGAGCCCGAGACATCCATCAGGCAGAACATCACGGCCTGCGCGATGGGCTTGGGCGTCGGCTCCAGGCGGCGGTAACGCACATCGAGCGGATCGATAAACGGGATGATGCGCGCGCGCCGGTTGAGCCGCTCGTAGGTTTCGCGCAAGCCCGGCAATTGATCCGAACCCGGATCATCCTGCTCCAGCGCGGCGATCTCGGCGGCGAGCGCTTCAACGTCTTCGCGCTTGGGCCGCTTCAAGGCCATGCGCCGGGCCATGGCATTGCGCATGGTGCGCGGCACATCGAGCGAGGACGGTGAGCCGGACGTGGAAAAGCCAGCGCGGCGGAAAGACATCGCCGCATCGCTGGCAAGCTTGCGTTTGGCCAGATCCGGCAATTCCAGATCTTCCAAGAACAGATCAAGGAATTCTTCCGCCGACAGAACGAAGCGGAATTCATCGATCCCGTCGCCATCGCCGGAGCCGCCGGAACCGCGGCCGCCGTCTTCATCGGGGCGCGCAATGCCGTCGCCTTCGACATAGCGCTTATTGCCGGGCAGCACATATTCGCGCGTGCCGCCGTCGCGGGCGCGCTTCAAGGTCGGCTCGCGCACGCCATCGCCGGGGATGACGATCTCGCCGCCCTGTTCGATGTCCTTGATCGAGCGGCCGCCGGTTTGCTGGCGCACGGCCTGCCGGATGAGCGTGCGGGCGCGGCGCAGGAAACGCTGACGGTTGGAGATGCTCTTGCCGCCTGGATTCAGGCGCCGATCAATGATGTTCATCGGTCTTCAAGAGCCTCCCATCTCAGCCGGCCTTCTTGACCCGCATATACCATTCCACCAAACGCCGGACTTGTCGTTCGGTATAACCGCGCGACATCATGCGACTGACGAACTCGGCATGCTTCTTTTCGCTTTCGGTGTCCTTCTTGGAGCCGAACGAGATCACCGGCAACAAATCTTCCACTTGGCTGAACATCCGCCGCTCAATCACTTCGCGGATTTTTTCATAGCTCGTCCAGCTCGGATTGTTGCCGCCATGGCTGGCGCGGGCGCGCAGCGCGAACTTCACGACCTCGTTGCGGAAGTCCTTTGGATTGGCGATGCCGGCCGGCTTTTCGATCTTTGACAGTTCCTGATTCAACAGGTCGCGATTAAGCATCTGGCCGGTATCGGCGTCCTTGAAATCCTGATCCTCGATCCAGGCGTCGGCATAGTCAACGTAACGGTCAAACAGGTTCTGGCCGTAATCGTGATAGCTTTCCAGATAGGCCTTCTGCACTTCGTTGCCGATGAATTCGGCGTAGCGCTGGGCCAGTTCGCCCTTGATGAACTCCAGATAGCGGTCTTCGGTTTCCTGCGGGAATTGTTCGCGCTTGATCGCCTGCTCCAGCACATACATCAGATGCACCGGATCGGCAGCAACTTCGTTGGTGTCGTGGTTATAGGTCGCGGCCAAAACCTTGAAGGCAAAGCGGGTTGAGACCCCGTCCATGCCTTCATCAACGCCGGCGGCGTCCTTGTATTCCTGCATCGAGCGCGCCTTGGGATCGACCTCCTTGAGGCTTTCGCCGTCATAGACGCGCAGCTTGGCAAACAGGTTGGAGTTCTCGTGCGTTTTCAACCGTGACAGCACGGAAAAGCGCGCAAGCATTTCCAAAGTGGCCGGCGCACATGGCGCGCTGGCGAGTTCCGAGCCGCGGATCAGCTTTTCATAGATGCGCAACTCTTCCGTCACGCGCAGGCAATAGGGCACCTTGATGACGAAGATCCGGTCGATGAAGGCTTCGTTGTTCTTGTTGTTCTTGAAGCTCTGCCACTCCGATTCATTGGAGTGGGCCATGACGATCCCCATGAACGGGATGGCCCCGATGTTTTCGGTGCCGACATAATTGCCTTCCTGCGTTGCGGTCAGCAGCGGGTGCAGCATCTTGATCGGCGCTTTGAACATTTCAACGAATTCGAGCAGGCCCTGATTGGCCCGGTTGAGGCCGCCGGAATAGGAATAAGCGTCGGGATCGTTCTGGGCGTGCATTTCCAGCTTGCGGATATCGACCTTGCCGACAAGGCTCGACACATCCTGGTTGTTCTCGTCGCCCGGTTCGGTCTTGGAGATGCCGATCTGGCGCAACCGAGACGGAATCAGCTTCACCACTTTGAACCGGGAAATATCGCCGCCGAACTCGTCCAAGCGCTTGATGCACCACGGGCTCATCAGGCCGGCCACGCGTCGGCGCGGAATGCCGTAGCGCTCTTCCAGCATCGGGCCCATGGTTTCGTTGTCGAACAGGCCGAGCGGGCTTTCAAACACCGGGCTGATCTCGTCGCCGGCTTTCAGCACATAGATTGGATGTACTTCCATCAGCGCCTTTAGCCGCTCGGCCAAAGAAGATTTGCCGCCGCCGACGGGGCCGAGCAGATAGAGCATCTGCTTGCGCTCTTCCAGGCCTTGCGCGGCGTGGCGCAGGAAACTGACGATCCGTTCGATCGTTTCTTCCATGCCGAAAAATTCGGCGAAGGCCGGATAGACCCGGATCGTGCGGTTCATGAAGATCCGACCCAGGCGCGGATCTTTCGCCGTGTCGATCGTTTCGGGTTCGCCTATGGCGGCGAGCAGACGCTCGGCCGCGCTGGCGTACAACATCGGATCGGAGCGGCACGCAGCGAGATATTCCGCGAGCGTCATCTCCGTTTCGCGCCGCTGCTCGTAAGCGCGGGCATAGGATTTCAAAAGGTCGTCAGCCATGGGCGTCCGGCTCTCTCTCGCTTTGGGGGTGGGCCGACCCTGGAAAAGCACCGGCCCGACTCACCGCACCGTCTCAACTCTACCTGCAGAATGTGGACCGCTATTAAGGCGAGGGCGAGGAGAGGAAGCGGCTATGACGTGAAAAAAAGCAGTCCCTGCCCGCGGCGCGCGCAGCCGGGGTCATGGGCGAAGCGGTGCACGCTGGTTGGCGAAGGCGGCGGTTTTGCGTTCGCGTCCGCGGAACGCCGGCTTGACGGGTTAAACCTCGGTCATCTGCACCTTGGTCGATAGGCACTTTCTATGCGGGTGCATTGCACAATCAATTTGCTGCATCCGCACAGCCGCCCCATCTCACTGCCATCCGCAAGTCTGCGGCGATGGCGATCAAGACATGCTCGGCATCGGCCAAACTCCTCCCGCCTTCAGCGTCACCGGCGCCAAGCCGAGCTTCAACAACCACGAAGAAAATGAACAATCAGCGTTCGAAACGCTCACCGAAAAGTCCTTCCCGGGTAAGTGGAAGATGATTTATTTCTACCCGAAAGACTTCACCTTCGTTTGCCCGACCGAGATCGCCGAGTTCGCGCGCCTCACCAAGGAATTTGAAACCCGCGACGCGGTGGTCATCGGCGGCTCCACGGATAACGAGTTCGTGAAGCTGGCTTGGCGACGCGATCACAAAGACTTGAACAAGCTGGCCCATTGGCAATTCGCCGACACCAAGGGTTCGCTGACCGACGGCCTCGGCGTACGCAGCGCCGACGGTGTCGCATATCGCGCCACGGTCATCGTCGATCCCGACAATGTGATCGACCACGTTTATCTTACCAACCTCAATGTCGGCCGCAATCCGACCGACACGCTGCGCGTGCTCGACGCGCTGCAGACAGGCGAACTCTGCCCGTGCAACCGTGAGGTCGGCGGAGAGACCCTGAAAGCGGCTTAAAGCGGCGCTCTCGCCCCTCTCCCGGCAGGGATCGGGGCGAACCCACAATGCCCCCGCGTCTGGCGGGAGAGGGGGGTTGAGGGCGAAGGTCGCGCTCACACCCAAACCTTTCTCACCCCCTTCGCCCTCTCCTTATAAGGAGAGGGGGTTGCTCTCCGCCAAAAGCGGTCCACGGAGCCCCCTTGTCCCTCGACGCTTTGCGCGACGCCCTGCCCGACTACGCCAAAGACACCAAGCTCAATCTTGGCTCGCTCGCCAACGAAACCGTTTTGAGCGACCAGCAGAAATGGGGCTGCTTCCTGGCCAGCGCCTATGCCGCCGGCGTTGCCGCCGTCGTGAAGGCGATCGAAGCCGAGGTCGCCACGAGGCTGGAGCCGGCTGCGATCACCGCCGCCAAAACCGCCGCAAGCCTCATGGCGATGAACAATGTCTATTACCGCGCGCTGCACTTGATGCAGAACCCCGAATACCGCACCTTGCGCGCCGGTCTGCGGATGAATGCGATAATGAATCCCGGCGTCGACAAGACGGATTTCGTGCTCTGGTCGCTCACCGTCTCAGCGATCAATCGCTGCGGCACGTGCCTGGACGCCCACGAAAAAGAACGACGCAAACGCGACGTCTGCGCGCTTCAGGTGCAAGCGGCGTTGCGGATCGCATCGGTCGTTGCCGCGGCAGGGGCCGTGATTTGGGCGGAAGAGGCTCTTAAAGTCTAAGCGCAATCGCGTTTGGCTGGGCCGACAATCTGGGCTACGTTCTGCTCTCACCCAAACCATGGACCCACCGGACTGGCGGCCTTTGAGCGCATCATGCACGACCATAAAGTCATGGGCGGCAAAGCCTGCATTCGCGGGATGCGCGCAACCGTGTCCATGATTTTCGGCCAGATCGGCGCCGGGCACAGTATAGAAGACATCCTAGCGGCCTACCCGTATCTGGAGCGCGCCGACATTCAAGAGGCGCTTTGTTACGCTGCTGGGTTGGCGCAGGAACATCAGGAACCGATACTTGAATTTCAACCGATCGGTTGACAGCCAGGTTGTCTGATTTGATCCAGTCGGGCCATGCGCATCTTGATCGATATGAACCTTTCGCCCGATTGGGTCGGCCTGCTGACCAATGGCGGTTTTCAGGCGACGCATTGGAATATGATTGGCCCCGCTTGCGCGGCGGACGAGATCATTATGGCTGACGCCCGCGCGCATGACTGTGTTGTCTTTACCCATGACCTAAACTTTAGCGCGATCCTTGCAACGTCGCACGCCGCCAAACCGAGCGTCGTCCAACTCCGAACAGAGAGTTTGGACCCCAACGTGATCGGCGCCATTTTGATCGCGGCGCTGCACCAAACGCAGTCCGAACTTGTTCTTGGCGCCTTGTTGCCCATCGATCCGCATCAGCATCGCCTGCGGCTGCTGCCGCTTCAATCGACCGCTTCCGAGAGCAAAGCTCTATGCCCGCATAACCAGCGCCGCGTAACAGCCGCGCTTGGCGTAATGGGCGTGGGCGTAGGCAGTCTCAGGATCGGCAAAGAAGGCAGCGATCAGATCGGCCAGGCTGGCGCCGTCCGCCAACTCGCCGGCCCGCATCATGGCGTGCGCATCAAAGCCGCGCAGGGAAATCATCCGTCGCGCCAGCGCCGGCGGGATCGCATCGGCATAGCTCACCGGCTGCGCTGCAGCGCTGACGAAGATCGGCCCGGCCTGATTGTACGGCGTGGCGGCCTGCTGGTGATGGTGATGCAGCTGCAGCACCTCATCGCCGGCCGGCACGTCATCCAAGGTGATCCGGCACGGGCTGCCGGGATGGTCGCGCACCGTGTCGCGCACGATCCCGCGCGCGGAGAGCGCGGCTGCGCTGAGCGCAAACAAAGGTTGAAACGCCGCCGGGTCGAGGCCCGGAATGCGGAAGTGCATGGCGATCTCCTTAACCGGGATATTCGCCAAACTTGCGTTTGCGCGCTCGCCGGAAACGGACCTTGCGCCAAAAATGGGCCCGCGCCGCCGTATTGCTGGGTTGGCGCAGCCAAGCCAAGCATCCAGGCTTTTCGCCGCCAGCTCTATCCTGGCCCGGCCGAAGCCGCAGCCACTTTCGGCTCCGCCAAGGCACGCGGCAGCAGCGTCCAGAACCGCGCCGGCGCGTTCATCTTTTCCGCCAGCGCCAAAGCGCCATCGCCGGTCCCGAAAAACACATCCCCGCGCAGCGGCCCGCGCCGGATCGCGCCACCCGTGTCTTGGGCTGCCATCAAGCGTTGGAACGGCGCCTGCGCGCCGGCCGCGTTCGGGCCCGTCCCATCGACATAGATTAACCCGCCATAGGGATGGGCGACGGGATCGACCGCCATCGAGCCGAGCGGCGTCAACGGCACGCCTTGTGCGCCTTTCGGCCCCAGGTTCGGATCGCCAATCGGCTCTAGGCGGAAAAACACATAGCTGGGGTCCAAGTCCATCGCCGCGCGGATCGCTTCCGGCGTCTGGGTTTCTATCCAGGCTTTCACCGTGCGCTTATCGGCGACCTGCAGATCGCCACGCGCCCGCAACTGCCCGAAAATCGAATTCCACCGCCAGCCATTCTGGCTGTCATAAGCCATGCGCATCTGAGCGCCGTCTTCAAACTGCACCCGCGCGCTGCCCTGGACTTGGGTGTCATAAACATCGGCCGGATGCGCGAAGGCGAGCGGCGGGCGGCTCAAGACATTCAGATCAGACCGCTTTGGGAATGGTCGCACGCTCTTGCCGTCCGCGCTGAGCTGGCCCCAGACCGGGGTGCGAAAGCGCCGGCCCAAGCGGTCATCAAGCGTTGCCTGAATCGCCGGGCGCAGCTCCTGCGGCACATCGTTGGACAGGCCTTTGGTGACATCCTCGGCGATCGAATCCGACAGCTTTTGTTCTTCATCGAAAGCCTGGAAATCAATGCTGACAAGATCGCCGGGCCGGCCCAAAAACGGCTCCGTGAAGCTCGGCTGCGCGGTGCGCCGGGCCGGAATGATCGGCTCATAATAGCCGGTCAGCTTGCTCATCTGATCGGGCCGGGCGTCGACGAATTGCGGCACAAAGGCGCGCTCAAAAAAGGCCCGCGCGACCTCCGGCGACACAGCCACGGTCGCGGCCTCGGCGCACACCCCGCGCCAATCCGACACCTTGCCGCCATAGGGCGCGGAACGGCCAAAGGCCTGATCGTCGGGCCGGCGCGTCAGGGCCGTGCAGCTTTGGCGGAACGCGATCAGGGCCGGGGTGTGATCGCCCGCCGCCCAACCGGGCAGATCAGCGAAACTCGCGGGTTTGAGCACAAAGGTCGGCGCTTCGGCGGCCGGCTGGGCGATGCGGGCCGGAGCCTGGGGCTTGGCCGGCGGCGCCGGCGGGGCTTTCGTAGTGGCGCAGGCGCTGAGCGCCATCAAAGCCAATCCGGTCATAACATGGCGCATGGCCGCCCCCTATCTTTGCACGCCTCCTTAACCATACAGTGGCTGTTGCGCCAGAAAAACGCGCATCCGCTTGCTTTGCCTGCCCCGAAACCTCTAACCCGGCGGCACAGTTTCAAGGAGCCGCCATGTCCGCTTTCCGCCGCCTCGAAGACGCCCCCGCGGGCCAGACCGCCTTGGTGCGGGTCGACTTCAATGTGCCGATGCACGAAGGCCAGGTCTCTGACGACACCCGCCTGCGCGCCGCGCTGGCGACCATCCGATGCCTGAGCAAAAAGCCCTGCAAGGTCGTGCTGCTTGCCCATTTCGATCGCCCCAAGGGCCGGCGCGTACCGGAGATGAGCTTGAAGCCCGTGGCCGAACCGCTCGCCAAACTGCTCGGCAAGCCGGTGGCGTTTGCGGATGATTGCGTTGGCGAAGCGGCGGCCACGGCGATCGCGGCGCTTCCCGCCGGCGGCGTGCTGCTGTTGGAAAACACCCGCTTTCATGCCGGCGAGGAAAAGAATGACCCGGAACTTGCCGCAGCGATTGCAGCGCTCGGCGATTTCTACGTCAATGACGCCTTCAGCGCCGCTCATCGCGCGCACGCTTCCACCGAAGGCGTCGCCAAACTGCGCCCCGCTTATGCCGGCAAGAGCATGGAAGCCGAACTCGACGCGCTCGACGCCGCCTTGGGCCACCCCAAACGCCCGGTGCTTGGCATTGTTGGCGGCTCCAAGGTGTCGAGCAAAATCGACCTTTTGAAGAACCTCGTCACCAAGCTCGACAAGCTCGCCATTGGCGGCGGCATGGCCAACACATTCCTCCATGCCCAGGGCCACGATGTCGGCGCGAGCTATTGCGAGAAGGATTTGGCCGACACCGCCCGCGACATCATCGCGCTGGCCGGGCGCAACAATTGCAAGCTGTTCCTGCCGCTCGATATCGTGGTGGCCGAGCAGATGGCCGCCGGCGCCGCCAGCCGCGTGCGGGGCTTGGGCGAAGTGGATGACCATGAGCGCATCTTGGACGCTGGCCCCGAAACCATCGCCCGGCTGAAGCGGGCCATGGCCAAGTCGGAGACTCTGATCTGGAACGGCCCGCTCGGCGTGTTTGAAATCCCACCCTTCCAGCGCGGCACTTTGGAAGCCGCCTGGCACGCCGCAGAGCTGGCCCGCACCGGCAAGCTGATCGCTGTCGCCGGCGGCGGCGACACGGTGTCGGCGCTGAATATGGCGGGCGTGGCGGGTGACTTTACGTTCGTGTCCACCGCTGGGGGCGCGTTTCTGGAATGGATGGAAGGCAAGCCGCTGCCGGGGGTAGAGGCGCTGAAGGGGTAAAGCCCCAACCGATCCCCCCACCCGGCAAAGCAGCCCGCACGCAATGAACAGCGCAAGGCACGCGCCGCCCTGATCAACGCCATTGCTGGGGCAACGCTCATCGTTGGGCTGATACGACCAATGTTTAGCGAACCCGCCACCAGCCTGAACTTGCTCAAAGCTGCGCTTGCGCTCATATCTTCTTTGCTCGCCCATGCCGCAGCGCATGGCGAGCTTAGAAGGCTGGAGGATTGAATGACGACGCTTGAATTCCTTCAGTTCCTGGGGGTGGCCGCTGTGATGGTTCTGGCGCTGAAAGCCGGGGGCCTGGTCGACGAAGCCGCCTAGCGGCGTGACAAGGCGCGTGAAGAGGCCGCCAGCCGGCCGGCGGAGTAAGCTGGCCCCGGCTGTCGCCTGACAGCCGCAAACCCTCGCGCCGCCGCCCAAGGCCGGCTAGAAGGGGGCCAAGCCGGCTTGTCGCCGGCCTTTTCCATGGACCTTCGCCCCGCCCGTGCCAGACGCAGCCGCCTTCCCCGCCATTGAACTGAGCATCGTCGCCCCGATGCACAATGAAGCCGGCAACGCCGCCGCTTTGGCGCGCGAAATCGCTGCCGCGATGGACGGGCGATCCTATGAAATCATCATGGTGGATGACGCCAGCCGCGACGCGACCCGCGCCGAGCTTGCCGCCGCGCGCGACGCCGTTCCGCAATTGCGCATCCTCAGCCACCGCAAGAATGCCGGCCAGAGTCGGGCGATCCGCACTGGCGTGCTGGCCGCCAAGGCCGCCGTGATCGCCACCCTGGACGGCGACGGCCAGAATGACCCGGCCGACCTGCCCAAACTTTATGGCCGCCTGACCCGGCCCGACGCGCCGGCTGGCCTGGCCATGGTTCAAGGCCGGCGGGTCAAACGCCAAGACAGCGCCGCAAAGCGGTTCGCCTCCCGCTTCGGCAATGGCGCAAGGCAAATGATCCTGGCCGACGGTTCAACCGATTCCGGCTGTGGAATCAAAGTGTTCCGTCGCGACGCTTTTTTGCGCCTGCCCTATTTCGACCATATGCATCGGTTCATGCCGGCCTTGATGTTGCGGGAAGGCTATGGCGTGGAGTTTTTAGACGTCAACCATCGACCGCGCGGCGCGGGCCAGTCAAAGTACACCAATCTTGGGCGGTTGGCGGCGTCGGTCTCGGATTTGATCGGGATGCTCTGGTTAAAGAGCCGCGCACGCAATCCGCAGGGGGTGGATGAGTTATGAGCGGCAGCGGTCTGCGCCCAGAAGAAGTAGCTTTTGCGCGCGACGGCGCGCGGCGGTCGCGCAAGCGAAAGCCAGAACAGGAGCAAGGCGCGATGGGGGCGATTTTCAATATTTTTCCGCTGATTTTGGTGCCCGTGCTGATCTACAACATTATCGCCTTCACCGGCTCGGCGCTGGAAGGCGCAGAGGCCGTGCGGGCGCGGATCAGCGCCAAGGTATTTGAAGTGCCGATGGCCTCCGGCGTGCCCTGGCTGGTGACTTGGGGCGATTTACTGCTGTTCGTCGCCATGGTGCTGCTGTTCATCGAACTGCTGAAATCAACGTCCACCGGCTCGCAGGCGATCTTTAACCACGCCATGTCGATGCTCGTGTTCATTATCTGCTTGATCGAATTTCTGCTGCATCCGGCGTTCGCGACCAGCGTGTTCTTTCTGATCATGATGATGTCGCTGCTGGATGTGCTGGCCGGCGTGATCGTGACCATCGTATCGGCCCGCCGCGATGTCGAGTTTGACCGCAGCCAGGCGTGACTAAAGCAGCCAAAAGGCCAAGGCGAACACCACGACGAAATCGAGCATCCGGCCAAACGGCCACTGGGCGGCGAAGGTGGCGAGGGCGCTGGTCATGCCCCTGTACGGTGCAAAACCGGCGCCAGATTCGCTGTGTGCGGGAATAGGTCAACGCCTGACGCGGCGCCACCGCGCCGTCTTTCCAAAGCCGAAGCGAAGGCATTTGGAATCCGTAAACCTTGCCCCCTCGACAGCCGTCAAACGCTGACGGGTTCCGCATCTCGCTGCGCGAGTGCGGAATGACGACTGAACCGTAGCCGATAGCGCCACCGCCTCTCCGCGGCAAATGCAACGCAAACGCCAAGCACGACAAGGCGATCAACAAAAAATCAAAGCCAGCTATCCGACCAGATTGCGCGCCGCGCCATGCTTGCGGCTATGGTCAATGCCAGCCGCCGCCTCCCTTTGATGAATCTCTTGTTTGCGCTGCTGGCGCGCTGGCTCGGCCTTAGGCGCACCGGCCCGGCGCCGACGCGACTTGTGATAACGCGCGCGGACGCCATGTTGGCGCACCCCATCCGCGCGACCTTGACGCAAGATGAGGCCGCGTTTCCAGATCTCAACGATGCAGCTTTGCTGGTCTATTTCAAGACACGCTATCCGGCTTTGGCGCGCGCCTGCCGCGTCTTCGGATCAACCGCGCCAAGGGCCGCCCCCCTCTAGGCCAAAAGACGGCAGTCACAGATCGCCGGCTTGCAGCCCGCTTTGTGTTGCCGGCTCGAAGCGGGCCGCCCAGCGCGCCCGCGCCCCGCCCCGCCCCGCCCCAAATTGACGACCGCAATCAATTCCACAATCACCGCGCCAGCCCGGGCCAAGGCGGCTGCTGGCGCTACCCCGCCGGCAGGCTCAGTTCAAACGCCGTGCCCTCTGGCCCGGTGGCGACCAGCGCTAAGTCCCCGCCCTGGGCGCGGGCAAGTTCGCGGGCGATGGCGAGCCCCAGGCCAACCCCGGCCGGCCCGCCGGCCTGGAACGGCACAAACAGCCGCGCTTGCACCGCCTGCGGCAAGCCCGGCCCGTCATCGACGATCCGGATCAGCGCGCGGCCGCCAAACACATTGGCGGTAGCCGCAATCGAACCGGGCGCGGGCCGGCCCTCTTGCGCGGTCAACGCCTGGGCGGCGTTGCGGATCAAATTGGTGAGGATACGGTGGAGCTGATCCTGGTCGGCGATCACCGCGATGTCTTCGGCCGCATTGGTCCAGCCGATCGCGGGAAACGCCGCCAGCGCTTCTTCAGCCGCGTCCGCCAAAGCCGCGCGGATCGCCAGCGGCTTTAGATCAGGCGGGATTTCGTCGGCCTTGCCAAAAGTGAGTGCGGCCTGGGCCAGATTCACCGCCCGCTCAATCGCGCGCTCCAGCCGCGGGGCGATCTGGCGGGCGGTGGGATCAGCGCTGGCGCTCAAGCGCTCGGTCAACAGCGAGGCGGTGGCGAGGCCAGAGCGCAGATCATGGGCGATCTTGGCTACCGCCGCGCCCAAGCCGGCCAGGCGCTCGCGTTGGCGCAAGCTGGCGCGGACCTGATCTTCCATGTCCTTCAGGGCGGTTTCGGCGCGGCCGATCTCATCGCTGCGGCCGGATGGCTTGATGGTCACCGACGCATCCGATGGGCGGGCGGCAAACAGTTCAATATGCTTGGTCAGCCGCCGCATCGGGCGCACGAACAAAGCCAGCAGCGCGATATAGACCAAAGCCGCAGTGATGGCGCTGATGGTCAAAGAGCTGATCACAATCGTGCGCGCCTGGGCGGCGAGTTCGCGGCGCAGGCCGGTTTCGGCAGTCACCACTTCGATATATTCGCCGCTGTCCAGACGCGGCGCGGCGATAACGCGGAAATAGCGGGAATGACCGGCAAACAGGGTATGCATGGCGAGGCCAATAGCCTGCACCTCGCTCATGCTGCGCAGATCAATCGTTTCCAGCGGCGGATCGAGCGGAAACGGCCGCGCCATCTGCAACACGCGCGCGCCATCGCGCTTGAGCGCGACCAGATAAACATCCGCATTGGCAAGCAATTCGCGCTCCAGCCGGGCGTCAACGGCTTGTTCTGGCGCAGCCTCCAGCGCCAAGGCGGCGATCTGGGCGGCGTCGACGCGATCTTGCAGGGCCACCGTCAAACGCTCGCCAATCGAGGGCGCAAAGATGAAGGCTTCCGCGAGCAGCACGAAGCCCACAGTCAACGCCAGCAGGCGCCCGGCCAGACTGCGCGAGAACCGGCCGAGCAAAGACGGCTCAAAAGCAGCCTCTTCGACGTTCCGGATTTGCCGTTCGGCTTGCGCCGTCACCTTGGGCCCTTCCTGCGATCACGCGCCATTACCCTAAGGCAGTTTCCACAGCAAGGAAACGAGGCGCCTTGTGCGGGGCGAGAATAGCACCGGGGTGTACACCGCCCCGGCGGCGCGCTTCAGGGCTTCGATCCGGGTCGGATATGGAGCGATCCAGTTGGTCAGCGCCCGGACCTTAAGATTGTTGGCTATGCAGAAACCAACAATGCCGATCATGTCGCCGACGCCCTCGCCCGCAGCGGCCCCGCCAAGGATGGCGCCGCCCGGCCCGATCACCAGCTTGACCAGCCCCTCAGCGCTGCGCTCGGCCTGGGCGCGGTCATTTTCTTCAAAGGTCCAGCGCACGGCCTTGGCCTTTGCCCCGTGCAACGCCTGCGCCTGGGCGAGCGTCAGGCCCACTTGCGCCACCTCCGGCTCACAATAGACGGCGGCCGGCATCGGCAGGCTGTCGGCGCGGGTTGCGGCTCGAAACAGCAAAGAGCGCACCAGCGCCGAGGCGTGCCAGCCGGCGGCGTGGGTGAGCTGCTCCTTGCCGGCGATGTCGCCCACCGCATAGATCGCCGGATTGGTGGTGCGCAGATAAGCGTCGGTTTTGACGCCGGAACGGTCGAACGCCACGCCGGCCTTGTCGAGATCAAGGCCATCGGTGTTGGGCGTGCGCCCGGCCGCGACCAAAAGGTGGGAGCCGGCAAGCGTCTCTGTCGCGCCATCGGCACGCGTCACGTCGAGTTCCACACCGCCCGCCACGGCGCGCGCGGCGCTGGCCTTGGCCCCGGCCAAAATGCGCACGCCTTCCTGGGCAAGCGCATGCAGCGCGACCTGCGCCACTTCCGCGTCAAACCGCGCCAGCGCCTGGGCGGCCTCCACAATCACCACCTGCGCGCCGAGCCGCGCGAAGGCCTGGCCCAGCTCAATCCCGATCGGGCCGGCGCCGAGCACGATCAGCTTCTGGGGAAAGTCTGGCGCGGTGAAAATAGTTTCGTTGGTCAGATAGGGGACGCCCGCCAGACCCGAAATCGACGGCGCGCTGGCCCGGCCGCCGGCGGCGATGATAATCTTCCTGGCCGTCACGCTAACGCTGTCGGAGGCCAGCGTGCGCCTGCCGGTGAAGCGGGCATGCTCGCGCACAACGGTAACGCCAAAACCTTCAAACCGCTCCTGGCTGTCGACCGGCGCGATGGTGGCGATCACGCCATGCACATGCGCTTTCACCGCCGTCCAATCGATTTGCGGCGCAATGGCGGCGACGCCGAATTGCGCCGCCGTGCGCAAGGCTTGGGCGCGTTTGCCGGCGGCGATCAGCGCTTTCGACGGCACGCAGCCAGTGTTCAGGCAATCGCCGCCCATCTCGCCGCGTTCAAACAGAACGACCTTCAAGCCAAGCTGAGCTGCGCCCGCCGCCACCGACAGCCCGCCCGAACCAGCGCCAATGATGGCGATATCGGCTTTGATGTTTTTCATGCGAGCTTCTTTTTGCTGAGGCGTTTGATCAGGGCCGGCGCCAAAGACACCGCGGCAAGCGCCGCGAAGGCAGGCGTCAATTGCGCGGCAAAGCCGCCAATGTCGGGCTCGGCGCCTGCGTCAAAGGCCGCCCCCAGCCCAGAGCCGATCCAGGCATAAGCAACCACCGCAGGAACGATGCCGATGATGGTGGCGATGACAAAGCTGCCCAACCGCGCGCCGAGCAGCGCCGGCGCAATATTGGCGACCGAGAACGGCACGATCGGAATGAAGCGCAGCGTCAGCATATAGCTGAAGGGGTTTTCCTGAAACCCGCCGCGCAGCTTTTCCATGAACGGCCCCGCCCTCAGGCGCAGGCCCTCGCCGAGCGCCGAACGCGCCGCGAGAAACAACAGCGTGGCGCCCAAAGTGGCGCCGATCACGATCAATCCGGCGCCGGGCAAGAGCCCAAACAGAAAGCCGCCGCCGATCGACAGCCACAGCGCGCCGGGCAGCATGGTTATGGTAAAGGCCGCATAGATGGCCACGAACGCCAAAGCGGCGAGCCACGGCTGGGCGGCGACAAAGCCGGTCAAAGCCGCGCGCTGCGCCTTCAGCAGATCAAACGAAAACAACTCGTGCCAGCCCATGGCAAAGCCAAAACCCAACAGCGCCAGGATGGCGAGCAGCGGCAAGAAACGCCGCCAGGCCGGCGGCTTAACTGTGTCTGTCACTTGAACGCTCCGCCGCCGCCATTGAGCGACCAATCATATTGATAACCGGCAATCCGCGCGCGCGCCTTCAGGGCCGCCGCCCGCTGCCCGGTCGCATAGCGGGCCAGATGCGCCCGCAGCCCATTGGCGTCGCCAAAGTCCTTGGCGAACCATTGATAGATGCTGCTCAACCGGATGGCGCGGCCCTGGTCGCGCACTTCCATGCCGCGATCGGAATTGATGAAGGCGCTGGCGGCGGCGTCGAGATCGGCCTCCAGCGTCTCAGGCCGCCACAGGCTCTTGCGCAGATTAGGGCACCCAACCGACGCGCAATTGACTGCATAGTGCACCCGCGGATCGGCGAATTGCGGGCGCAGGGTTCTGTGCTCAATATCGTCCAGGCTGAGCTTCACGCCCTCCACCTTGACCAGTTTGGCTTTCCACGGCCCGAGAAAATCGCCAACGGTGAAGGCGATCGCTTGGGTGCGGATATTGCGAATGGATTTGACCGGATAGTTTTCCAAGATCACGTCGAGGGTCACAGCGTTATAAAGGTTGACCCAATAGGCGAACCGCTCGGCGCGCGGCAGCTGGCTGGGTCGCTGAGCAGCGAGCGCGGCGAGGTAGAGATGCAGGATGTCATGGTCATCTCGGTTGGTTTTCCAGCCGGCATAGTCAACGCGGTTAAGGCCGCTCGCATCAGTGCTAACATAGCGGGCCAATGCCGCATCCATGGCGGCTTCGGGACTTGCCTGGGCCGGGGACGACGCCAATGTCATAATCACCCCCGCCAGTCCTGTCAGAAACGCCCGCCGCATGCATCAATCCTGTCTTGTCGTCGCCAGTAATACGCTGCGGCGCATAGAATGGTTGCGGAAAATTCGTCCGCCCGGCCGCATTGTCCAGCTTGACTGGGACGGGCCCTTCCAGTATGTGCCGCGGCTCTGTTTTTGAACCGCATGGACGAGGCCTCCCGTGAAGCGCACCTATCAGCCGAGCAAGCTCGTGCGCAAGCGCCGCCATGGCTTTCGCGCCCGCATGGCGACCAAGGGCGGCCAGCTGGTGCTGAATCGCCGCCGCGCCAAAGGCCGCAAGCGCCTCAGCGCCTGACCATTGGACGCCTAATCGACGCGCCGACCGGATCGCCGCCGCCCCGCCTGCGTAAACGGGCAGAGTTTTTGCGCGTGCAAAAAGGCCTGCGCGCCCATTTTCCCGGCTTGATTTTAGAGGCCCGCCGCCGCACCCCGCCAGAGGGCCCGGCCCGGTTCGGCTTCACCGCCACCAAGAAGATAGGCGACGCTGTAACCCGCAACCGCGCCAAGCGCCGGCTGCGCGAAGCCGCGCGCGCCTTGGCCAATCTTGCCCTGCCCGGCTGCGACTATGTGCTGGTCGCGCGCGCGCAAACCACTGCTCGGGCATGGGACGGTTTGCTTGACGATTTGAGAAGGGCGCTGTTAAGGCTCGCCGCCACTCTTTCAGGTTCGGCCGAAGCCCCCGACAAGGGCGCGCGCCCTCGCGTCGGCCACGACGATTCAGACGGATAATTGCATGTCTTATTTAGGCGGCGGCGGCCCGGGCGGTCTTGGGCCGCAAGGCTCGGACAGCAAGAACCTGGTGCTCGCCATGGTCTTGTGCGTAGCGATCCTGTTCGGGTTTGAGTATTTCTGGGCAGCCCCCCAGCGCGAAGCCTTGCAGGCGCAGCAAAAGGCCAAGGCCCAGGCGGAGCAGCAACTCAAGCAAGCCGCCGGCGCCGATGCGGCAGGCGGGGCCACGGCCGCCCCCGCCAAGGCCATCCCGGCCACCGAAGCGATTGCGCAATCAGCGCGCGTGACGTTCGACAATCCCCAGATCGACGGCACGATCAATCTCGCCGGCGCGCGGTTTGATGATCTGTCGCTCAAGGCGCATCGCCAGACGGTGAAAAAGGACAGCCCCGAGGTCCGCCTGCTCAGCCCCGACAGCGCCGAATATCATCTCGATGCGGTGTTTGGATGGGAAGGCGTGGTCGGCGCCAGTTCGGTGTGGACCGCGCCCGCCGGCGCCAAGCTGACGCCCGGCAATCCGATCACCCTGACCCATGACACCGGCGATGGCCTTACCATCGAACGCACAATCAGCGTCGATGACAAATTCGTCTTCACCATCGCAGACAAGATCACCAATGCCGGGGCAAGCCCGCGCGAGCTGACGCCATTCGCCACCGTGCGCCGCACCGGCCTGCCGGATGATTTCATCCCCAACCAGATCGTGCATCAGGGCCTGATGGGGGTCTTCGGCGGCGAGAAACTGATCAAGCGCGAAGCGCGCTATGAGGACGCTGAAAAGCACGCCAAAGAAAAACTGCGCGGCAAGAAGCTCGCTGATGAACGCATCCTCGCGGAGCCCTCTGTCGGCGGCTGGATGGGCATCTCAGACCATTACTGGCTGACCGCGATCCTGCCCGATCAGAAAGAAAAAATGGCGGTGTTCTTCGACGCCCGCCCTGAAGGAACCCAGACTAATTTTCGCGCTTCGTATACTGGTGAAAAGCGCAGCCTGGCGAAGGGCCAAACGCTCACCCATACCCAGCGCTTTTATGCCGGCGCCAAGACCGTCGATCTGCTGCAATCCTATGAGAAGTCGCTCAGCCTGCCGATGTTCGACAAGGCCGTGGACTGGGGCTTTCTGGAATTCCTGACCCGGCCTTTGTTCTGGCTGCTGGATCATTTCGGCGCCTGGTTCGGCAATTTCGGCCTCGCCATCATGGCCACAACCGTGGTGGTGAAAATCCTACTGTTCCCGCTGGTCAATCAGAGCTTCGAAGCAATGTCGAAGATGAAGAAGATCCAGCCAAAGATGCAAGATATTCAGAAGCGCTTCGAGAACGACAAGCCGCGCCAGCAGCAGGAAATGCTGAAGCTGTATCAGACTGAAAAGATCAATCCGGTCGCCGGCTGCGTGCCGATCCTGTTGCAGATTCCGATCTTTTACGCCCTCTACAAGGTACTCACCGTCACCATCGAAATGCGCCACGCGCCATTCTTCGGATGGATCCAGGATTTAAGCGCCAAAGACCCGACAAGCTGGGTGAACCTCTTTGGCATCCTGCCGTTTGATATATCAGCCCTCACAAGCCTGCCGGTCGTCGGCGCCATCTTCGCGGTCGGCGTGTTCCCGATTCTGTATGGGGTCACAATGTGGGGCGTGCAGTCGCTCTCGCCGCCGCCGCCGGACCCGATCCAGAAGCAGGTGTTTGCCATCCTGCCCTGGATGTTCGTGTTCCTGTTTGCGGGCTTTGCTTCGGGCCTGGTGATCTATTGGGTGTGGTCCAACATCCTCACCATCGCGCAGCAATATGTGATCATGCGCAAGAACGGCGTCGAAACCGAACTCGACAAGCTGATCGCCAAATGGCGCGGCAAACCGGCGACGGACAGCGGCGTGGCGAAGTGAGCGAGGACGACCACGCGCTCGCGTTGCGCCGCTTCTTCGGCCAGCCGATCGTGTTTGAGCGCGGCGTGGTGGCGATGGATCATTTGCCCGACGCCGACCGCCCGGAGGTGGCGTTTGCGGGGCGCTCCAATGTCGGCAAGTCGTCGCTGATCAATGCGCTGTTCAATCGCAAGAACCTGGCGCGCGCCTCCGCCGAACCCGGCCGCACGCGCGAGCTGAATTTCTTCGCGCTGGGCGATGTCATCCGCGTCGTTGACCTGCCCGGCTATGGCTATGCCAAAGCCTCCAAGGATGCGATCGCGGCCTGGACAAAAGTCACTCAGCGATATCTGCGCGGCCGGCCTGGCTTGACGCGCGTGTTCCTGTTGATCGACGCCCGCCACGGCCTGAAGGCGCCTGATCTTGAGGTGATGGCCGAACTCGATCGCGCTGCTGTGGTCTACCAGATCGTTTTGACCAAAGCCGACAAGATCAAACCCACCGAGCTTGCCGCCACCCGCGCCGCCACCGCCGCCGCCATCAAACGCCGCCCCGCCGCCCACCCGCTGACCCTCGCCACCTCCAGCGAAACCGGCGACGGGCTGGATGAGCTGCAGACGGAGATCATGGCGCTGGCGGGCTAAGCGAGCGTTCTGCTACTTGGCCGGCGTGATTGTAACAGATGCCGGGAAGGTTGGATTGGGGTCGTCTTGGGCCGGCATCGGCGACCACGAAACGATCACGCGCTTGGTGTGCTGGCCAAGATTTCCATCGGCCCCAATCGTCGTTTCGTCGATCTCCAGATCAACCCGGCCAGAGCTGGCGCTGATCAGGCGATAATCCAGGAAATCGCCGATCGCGAACGCCTTTCCGTCATGCGGCGTGGCGAAGACCAAATAGGTTTGCAGGCCATTGGCGGCGGGATCTCCGCCGGCGACGCCAATCAACCGCACGGTCGCCGCCGCCGACTGATTGGCCACTTCGGTCACCTCCACGACGCCGAGCGCCGCCCCCAGCGCGCCGACTTCATCGGGCGTCAAAGGCGCGAGCTCGAAAGTCTCGCTGCCGGCTGCAGCAAAAGGGGCGGCAGCCTGCGCTGCCGGCTTTACCCCGCCAGTAGGCACGCAGCCAACCAAGGCCAATCCCGCCAAAGCCCCGCCAACAACCCATGCCAAGCGCGCACCGAACATCATCCCCTCCATATCCTCATACCAACACATGGCCGTTTACACCGCCGTGCACAACCCTGCTGCATAGGTGAAAGCCCTGCTCGACGCGGCCGGCGCAACGCTGTAGCAGGCATCTCGCCCGCGTTGAGGAGCGCCGCCCGTGTCCGCCGCCAAGCCTGATCCCGCCATCGCGCTCGCCGCCGGTTTCGCCACCGCCAAGACCTTGGCGGAGGCCCTGCCGTTCATTCAAATCTATGACCGCGAAACCGTGGTGATCAAATATGGCGGCCACGCCATGGGCGATTCCGAAACCGCTGCGAAATTCGCCGCCGATGTGGTGCTGCTGAAACTGGTCGGCATCCATCCGGTTGTGGTGCATGGCGGCGGCCCCCAGATCAGCGCGATGCTCGAGCGCGCCGGCGTCAAGAGTAAGTTCATCGACGGCCTGCGGGTCACCGACAAGCAGACGATGGACGTCGCCGAAATGGTCCTGTCGGGCGCGGTGAACAAGGAATTGGCGAGCAAAATCACCAGCGCCGGCGCGGAGGCTGATGTCCGCGGGGTTGGCCTGTCGGGCAAGGATGCGCGCCTGATCACGGTGGCAAAAGCCACCCGCACCAAGAAAGACCCAGGCTCGATGATTGAACAGGTGGTTGATCTCGGCTTTGTCGGCGAACCCACCCATGTCGATCCGACCCTTATTCGCGCCCTGATTTCGGCGCCGGAGGACTATATCCCAGTGATCGCACCGATCGGCGTCGATGCAGCGGGCGACACCTACAACATCAATGCCGACACCGCCGCCGGCGCCATTGCCGGCGCCCTTGGCGCCAAACGGTTCCTTTTGCTCACCGATGTGGAGGGCGTGCTGAACAAGGACAATAACCTGATCCGAGAAGTATCGCGCGCCGATGCGCAACGGCTCATTGATGACGGGGTCGCCACCGGCGGCATGATCCCGAAACTGGAAACCTGCATTGCCGCGCTCGACGCCGGCGTCGAAGCCGCGGTCATTCTCGATGGCCGCCAATCCCATGCTTTGCTGATGGAGCTGTTCACCGATCATGGCGCCGGCACGCTCATTCGCTGACTGGCGCGCGCTTGCGCTCGTCGTGGTTCTCGCGCTTGCCGGACTGGGCAGCGGGCCGCGGGCGCACGCCCAGGCCACAGGCCAATCCGGCTGGACCCTGTGCAATCAAACCAGCTTCATCGTTGAGGCCGCCATCGGCCGGCCCGAACGCGGCCAGAACATCGTGTCCGGCTGGACGCGCCTTCGCCCAGGCGAATGCCGCTTGGCCTTGACCGGCCAGCTGCAACGCGGCGTGCACTATCTTTACGGGCGCACGTCTTCGGCCCATCGCGGCGGCCAGCGGCAATGGGGCGGTCCGGGCGTTCTTTGCGTCAGCCCGCGCGAAGAAAAGTTCCAGCACCGCAATCCGGAAAACTGCGTGATCGCCAAGCTGGAGGAGCGCGGCTTCCGCGAAGTGCGGATCAACAAGCGCGACAACTGGCGCACTTTTTTCGCCGAGGCGGAACCCTTTTCGATGGCGCGCGCGCGCGCGGCGGGCATCCAGC
This sequence comes from Hyphomonadaceae bacterium, assembly GCA_040381035.1. Taxonomy (GTDB): domain Bacteria; phylum Pseudomonadota; class Alphaproteobacteria; order Caulobacterales; family Aquidulcibacteraceae; genus REEB506. The sequence goes on along the minus strand of JBEIHY010000016.1, from coordinate 14,090 downwards.
GCCTGCTGGCCGACGCCGGCTATGACAATCGCGGCGGCAGCGCTGATCCACGCCGGACCGCGGCCGCCATTGGCCGGTTTCGCGACGATGTCCGCCTGCCCGCCAACGCCACCGAAGATCAGATGATCGACCAGCTCGAACAACTCGCCCGCAAGCGCGCCGATCGCGTCGGGCTGTTGTTGTGCAACAGCACCAATGCGCGCCTGATGACGGCCGTCGCCCGCCGGCGCGGCGAAGGTTGGGAAAGCCGCGGCTGGTGGCCGATCGCGTCGGGCGCCTGCGCCCGCACGATCGATGATCCGCTGGTGCAGAACGTCTATTATTTGCACGCCATCATGGAAGCGCGCGAAGGCGAACGCTATCTGGCTGCGCCCGGCGATACGTTTTGCACCGCGCGCACGCGGTTTGCCATTATCGGCCGGCGCGACTGCGACAAGCGCTTCTATGACACCTCGATTTTCGTGCCGATCAATCCGCCGGCCAATTCCGAAGGCTTGCGCGTCTTGTTGACCGACCGCGAATTCCTCGCGCCCGGCTTGAAACCGCGCCGGGTGGAGCTGCCGCAGCTTGCTGGCGATGACGCCGTCACCATTGTCGATGGCGGCGCAGACGGGCGTCAGCGTCGCGCGCCCCGAGGGGCCGGCGCCGTCCCGACCGAGGGCGACAGTGAAGGCGCGGCCGCCGCCACAACCGATCGCGGCCAGCCGCAGCGCACGCAAGGCACGGTCCGTGACATGATCGGACCGCAACGTCCGCCGCGCACCGCGCAGCCGCCACAACCGCAATCGCCGCCAACGACTGCGCCGCCATGAGCGTTTCGCCCGCCGCGATCGACACCTGGGTGTTTGATCTCGACAATACCCTCTATCCCGCCGCCACCGATCTGTTTGCCCAGATCGATTTGAAAATGACGGCTTATGTGTCTCGCCTGTTGAGCGTCGAACCGCAAGAGGCGCGGCGCATCCAGAAGCTCTATTATGCCGAACACGGAACAACGCTGTCGGGCCTGATGGCGCGCCATGACGTCGATCCGCACGACTTTCTGCATTTCGTTCATGACATTGATCTAAGCCCCCTCGATGCCGATCCGGCCTTGGCGCAAGCGATTACGACGCTGCCAGGAAGAAAGCTGGTGTTCACCAATGGCAGCCACGGCCATGCCGAACGGATCGTGCGCAAGCTCGGGCTGGAGGGCTTGTTCGATGATTATTTCGACATTGTCGCCGCCGACTTCCAACCGAAGCCCCAGCGCGCGGCGTTTGACCTTTTGATCGCCCGCCATGGCTTTGATCCTGCCCGCGCGGTGATGTTTGAAGACCTCGCCCGCAACCTGGAGCCCGCCCACGCGCTCGGCATGACCACCGTGCTCGTCCAATCCGCCAAGGATTGGAGCCACGAACCCGCCGCCGCCCGCCCCGCCGGGCCGAGCGATGACCAGCCCGCCCATGTCCATCACGTGACCGATTGCCTGCGCAGCTTCCTCACCAGGTGTTTGGCGCAGGCGTGATGGATAATGGCGCGCGCCCTGACGCGCCGTGGTTCATAGAAAGCGCCATCTGCGCACGCGACCTCGACACATTTTGGCCGAGCGGCTACCTTCGCGGCCCACAAGAGGTCAAAACCGTGACGATCCTGGCGAACCAAGCGCAGAAGGGCGCGGCGCTTTGCGCATTAGCCATTCTGGCTGCGGCGTCGGCGGGGGCGGACATGATTCAGATTTCTCCGTCAGGGACGATCTCACGGCAAGCAGGGCCGGGCGTCACGTCGCCGGAAGGCTTTACACCTCTGGAGCTGCCGGACGCCGCACGCGCTACCGCAAACAAATTTAGCGCCATTTATGCAAACGCCGGCGCGAGGGCGGCTTTGTCGCCCGACTTGATCGAGGCGATCGCGTATGTGGAGTCGCGGCACAATCCGCAAGCGGTTTCGGCCAAGGGCGCGCGCGGCCTGATGCAATTGATGCCAGACACGGCCGCAGCTTTGGGCGTTGACGCCGCCGACCCGGCCGCCAATGTCGCCGGCGGGGCCAGCTATCTGCGCAGCCTGCTTGACCGCTATCGCGGCGATCTGGTCCTTACGCTGGCAGGCTACAATGCCGGGCCGGGCGCAGTGGCGCGCTATGGCGGCGTGCCGCCATTTCGCGAAACGCAAGGCTATATCGCTGCGGTGCTTGAGCGCCTGGCGCAGAACCAGGAAACGCAGGACCGACGGCCATGAAATCCTTTTCCGCCTTCACGCTCGCCGCCGTGGCGCTCGCGCCGCACGCCTTGGCGCAAGCGGCTGATCCGCGCGGCTCCGGGCCGATCTTGGCGGCGGTGCAATGGGTACAGGGCACCTTGCTCGGCAATGTCGCGACTGCGGTGGCGGTGGTGGCTGTTGCTATTGTCGGCTTCATGATGCTGACCGGACGGATGAACTGGCGCCATGGGATCACCGTGATCCTTGGCTGCTTCATCCTGTTTGGCGCCGGCGCCATTGTTGCCGGCATCCAAGCCGCCGCGCGCGTGGCGGGTTAGCCATGGCCGGCCTTTCCCGCGATCCGGTATTTGCCGCACTGACCCGGCCACAAATGTTTGCCGGGGTCTCTTACAGCTTTTTCGTGCTCAATCTGGTGTTCACCACCGAGATTTTCCTGATCACCAAATCGTTCTGGGCGATCCTGGCGGCGCTGGCTTTACACGCGGTCGGGTATGTCATTTGCCTGCGTGAACCGCGACTACTCGATTTATGGATCTTGCGCGCTTCACGCTGCCCGCGGGTGAAAAACTACGCCCATTGGCGGTGTAACTCCTACGCACCGTGAATGGCCGCCTGCCTTCCGAGCGCGCCAAGCGCCAATTGGCCCGGCGAGAGGAGCGCGCCGGCGCCCGCCTGGCTTTTGCCAGCCATCTTGATGACGCCACGGTCGCTGGCCCCAGCGGCCAACTGTACCAGGTCGTGCATGTCAAAGGGCTGGCGTTTGAGACCGCCGACACGGAGACCCTGAACTATCGCAAGCAGGTCCGCGAAACGGCGCTGCGTGCGGTGTGCGGGTCGCGACTCGCGATGCACCACCACATTGTCCGGCGCGAAGTGCAGCCCGCGCTCGCCGGGCGGTTCGCCAATGCGTTCGCCCATTCTCTCGATGTGGCCTGGCGGCGGCGGCTGGAGGGCCGACGGCTGTTCGTCAATGACCTGTTCTTTACCCTGACCCGCAGCGCCGCGCGCGGCCGGCTTGGCTTTCTGGAGTCGCTATTTGCCGCTGCAGCGCCCCAAGACGCGGCCGGCCGCGCGCAGGACCGCCGCGATCTCGACGCCGCGCGCGAAAGCCTGATCGCCGCCCTTGACGCCTATGGCCCGCGCCTGTTGACCACCTATCACGGCGAGGAAGACGTCTGCTCTGAACCGCTCGAATTTTTCGCCATGCTCTTCAATGGCGATTACCGTCCGGTGGCGGTGGTCTGCGGCGATCAGGCAGGTCTGACCCTGACCGACAAGCGCGTCAGCTTCGGCGTCAATGCGCTGGAGTTTTCTGAAGCCGGCGAGGACGCGCGCACCTTCGCAGCCATGCTGTCCTTGAAAGACTATCCGCCGTTTACCGAGCCCGGCCAGCTCGATGCGCTGCTGCGGCTGCCTTATGAGATGGTGGTGACGCAAAGCTTCGCAGCGGTCGATCGCCAAGCCGGCCTGGAGCGGATCGATCTCGCTCTGCGCCGCATGCGTGCGGCCGATGACGATGCGGTGTCGCTGCGCCGCCAATTGACGCAGGCCAAAGATGATCTTGCCGCCGGCCGCTCGGTTTTTGGCGAGCATCATTTGTCCGTCATGGTCAAAGCCGAAAGCCTGGATGCGCTCGACCGCGTGGTTGCCGAAGCCTCCGGCGCCTTTACCGAAATGGGCGCGATCGCCGTGCGCGAAGACGTGGCGATGGAGCCGGCCTTTTGGGCGCAGTTTCCGGGCAATCTTGATTATGCGCCGCGCAAGGCGCTCGTATCGTCGGGCAACTTCGCCGGCCTCGCCAGCGCCCATAATCATCCGCTTGGCCAAGCCGACGGCAATTTGTGGGGCCCAGCCGTCAGCCTGCTCGAAACCACATCGGCCTCGCCCTATTACTTCAATTTCCACCGCGGCGATCTTGGCAACTTCATTCTCATCGGACCGTCCGGCGCCGGCAAAACCGTCGCGCTGAATTTCCTTCTCGCACAGGCGCAGAAGTTCGATCCGCGGCTGTTTTTCTTCGACAAGGATCGCGGCGCAGAAATCTTTCTGCGTGCGATGGGCGCCACCTATGCCGTGTTGCGCCCCGGCCAGGTCAGCGGCTTCAATCCGCTGCAGCTGCCCGACACCCCGGTCAATCGCCGCTTCCTGATGTCGTGGACCGCCAAACTCGTCGCCATGCCGGGCGAGACGCTTGGCCCAGAAGACCAGGCCCAGATCGCCGACGCGGTCGCGGCCAATTTCGACCAGCGCATGGAATTGCGCCGGCTGCGCTATTTCCGCGAATTGTTCACTGGCGGGCGCCGGCCCAGCGCAGGCGATCTCGCCGCGCGCTTGAGCCCTTGGGTCCAGGAAGGCGACCGGGCCTGGCTGTTCGATAACGCCACAGACCAGCTCGATCTATCGAACCGCACGCACGGCTACGATATGACCGCCCTGCTCGACGACCCGGTCACGCGCACGCCGGCCATGATGTACCTGTTCCACCGCGTGGAAGAACGCCTCAACGGCGATCCCGCCATCATTGTGATCGATGAAGGCTGGAAGGCGCTCGACGATGACGTATTCGTCGCCCGCATCCGCGATTGGGAAAAAACCATCCGCAAGCGCAACGGCATTGTTGGCTTCGCGACGCAAAGCGCGCAAGACGCGCTCGACAGCAAGATCGCCTCCGCCATTATCGAGCAGTCGGCCGTGCAGCTGTTTCTGCCCAACGCCAAAGCGCGCGAAAAGGAATATTGCCAGGGCTTCGGCCTCAGCCTGCATGAGCTGGAGCTGATCCGCACCCTGCCCGACACTTCGCGCTGCATCCTGATCAAATCCGGCCGCGACAGCGTCGTGGTGCGGCTCAATCTGAACGGCCTGTCGGACCTGCTCACGATTCTGTCTGGCCGTGAGCGCACGGTGCGCCTGCTCGATGAGATTCGGGCCGAAGTGGGCGATGAGCCCTCCGCGTGGTTGTCGCGTCTGGTGGCGGCGGCGCGCTGATGGCCTTGTGCCCCACCGATCCGGCCCAGGGCCTTGTCGAGCGTCTGTTCGGCGTCGTGGATTGCCATATCCGCGTGCTTGCCCATGACAGCTATCGCGATCTTGTCGGGCCGGGCACTCTGTTCGCAAATGTCCTTACCGTCATGCTGACGATCTATATCGCGCTGATGGGCTATCAATTGCTGTTCGGCCGCGGCGGCCTTCGGCTGGCGCAGATGCCGGTTGAGGCGCTGAAGATCGGATTGATCCTCGCATTCACGACCTCTTGGGCGACGTATCAAACCGTCGTCTATGATTTATTCTTCGATGGGCCGCGCCAGCTCTTGGGCGTGATGCTGGACGCGGCCGGGCGCGGCGAAACCGGCGATCTTTATCTTGGGTTGGAGCGCGCCTATCAGCGCTTGAGCGAAGCGGCCTCAATCTATGGCGGCATGGCCAGCCCAACGGCCAATATTCTGCAAGGCGGGCCGATGCTGGGCTCTGGCCTTTTGTGGCTATCGGCCGTGACCATGCTGCTCAGCACCGTTGGCCTGATCCTAGCGGCCAAGATTGTGCTTGGATTTCTGTTGGCGCTCGGCCCGATCTTTGTCGGCCTGTTTCTATTTGACGCGACGCGCGGATTTTTTGACGGCTGGGTGCGCACCATTGTGGCGTTTGCGATCGCGCCATTGGCGGCAAGCGTTTTTGGCGCCGGCCTGTTGATGATGCTGGAGCCGTTCCTGGCGCCGCTGTTGGAGCTCGCCAAGGCCGGTCGCTTCGATATGGGCGCGGTGATCACCATCGTTCTGATCGTGGCCGTGTTCGCGCTGGTGATGATGCAGGTGCTGCGGATCTCCGCGAGCCTCGCCAACGGCTTTCGCACCACCCGGCGCGACGCAGAGCCCGCACCGACACCCCAAGAAGGCGCCGCCCCTGCAACCAGCGCACGGTCTGAGCGCAGCGCCGAAATCGCCGCCCGTCTCGGCCGTTTCGACGCCGCCGATGCGCCGGGCAGCGCCATGACCGAGCGCCGCATCGACACGATGGTCGATGCCGTCAATCGTGATGGGACCCGCGGCCAAGAGCGCTTAGCGGCCAGCTATAGCCGCATGCCGCGCCCGACGCGCCGGCCGGGCGATGCGCCATGACCGGGCGCGATCTCAGCCCGCGCGAGGACCGCCGCGACGAGCTTGCCCGCGCGCAAACCCGCGCCAATGACTTGGCCGTGGAATATGCTGAAGAGCTGCTGGCGCGCGAAACCAAATCACGCCGCGCGGCATGGATCGTCACTGCAGTGCTCATCGTGATTTGCGCAGCACAGGCGGCAGCGATTGCGCTGTTGTTGCCGCTGAAAGAGGTCGTGCCCTACACCATCGTCGTTGATCGCTCGACTGGCTTTGTCGACCAGGTGCGCAGCGTCGATCTGTCGGCGCTGCCGGAGGACGAGGCCGTTACCCAGGCGTTCCTGGCGCAATATGTCATCGCCCGCGAAACCTTCGACCCGGCCGATTTCACGGCCCGCTATCGGCTGGTCGGGCTGTGGTCGACCGACGCCGCACGACGCGATTATCTCACGCTCTATAGCCCCGACAATCCGGCCAATCTCAACGCCACGACGCCGCCCGGCGTGATCCGCAAGATTGTCGTCAAAAAGATCGACCTCCTTGATCGGGTGAGCGATCCGAAACGCTCCGAACTGCGCCTGAGCATCACCGAAAAGGCCGGCAATGGTATCGAGCAGCAAAGCGACTGGCGGGCGACAATATCCTTCCGCTATACCAGCGCTACGATGCGGATGGAGGACAGGTTGTTGAACCCGCTTGGTTTCCAGGTCAGCGCTTATCGCCTGGACGCGGCGCCGCTGCCTTTGCCGCCGGCCAGCGCGCCAGCTTCCAATGGGCCGTCGCCTCTTGCGCCGCCGCCTCTTGCGCCGGCCAAAGCGCCGCCGACCAAAACACCGCCGGCCGTGGCGGACGCGCCCGCGGCCCCGACCACACAAACCGTTGCGCCCGCGACAGAGCCGGCGCCATGAAGACCAAGCTCCTCGCTCTCGCTCTGCTCGCTTGCACCATGAGCACCACTGCCTTCGCCCAAAGCGACGCGGATCGACGCATCCGCACCTTGCCCTATAACGAAAACGCCGTTGTCGCGCTGACCGGCCATCTCGGTTATCAGATGATGATCGAGTTCAAGGACGATGAGCGCATCGAGAATGTCTCGATTGGCGACAGCCTTGCCTGGCAGGTCACGCCCAATCGCCGCGCCACGCTGCTGTTCGTCAAACCAATCGAGGCCGGCGCCGCAACCAACATGACGGTGGTCACGTCGCTGCGCCGCTATGTGTTTGAACTGCGCGCCGCCGAACCGCGCGGCCCGAATGATCCCGCGATCACCTATGTGTTGCGCTTTGCCTATCCCGCCCCGCCTCCGGCGCCGGTCGCCGTGAAACCGCCGCCGCCGCCGCCTCCACCTATTGTCCGTAACACCGCCTATTCGCAGAAGGGCTCCGCCAAGATCGCGCCGCGGGAGGTCTGGGACGATGGCCGTTTCACCTATTTCGCCTTTGCAGAATTGCTCGAGGCGCCGGTGATTGCAGCGGTCGGTCCGGACGGCCGCGAAGGGCTGGTCAATTCGCGCAATGACGGCGCCACAGTGATCGTTGACGCAATCGCGCCGGCTTTCGTTTTGCGCCACGGCAAGGAGCGCCTGACCATCACCAATGACGCCCTTGCCGGTCCAAGGAGCCCCTGATGGCCAGCTATGACTATCGCGATGCGCGCAGCCCGGCGAGTGTCGATGAGCCGCCGCCGCAAGTGGCGATTGCTGAGCGTGGGTGGGTCGTGCCGGTCATGGTGCTCGCTGCCCTTGGGCTTGGGGCTCTCGTCTTCCTGCAACTGAGCCAGGGCCGGGAGCGTCAAGAACAAGCGCGACTGACTGATCCTGCGCCCGGCGCGGCGGCGGCCATCAGCACCGCCGATCTGCCGCCGCCGGCGCCGGCGCCAGTTGTTGCGCCGCCCCCCGTCCCCCCGCCAGTGGCGGAGCCGGCGATCGCGCCGCCGCAACTGCCAGCGCCAGCCTCCATTGATCCCGCTCGAGAGGCTGAATTCGCTGCGCGCCTGAAAGCGCCGTCCTTGGTGGTCGATTTAAGCGAAGCCGCGCCGCCGCGGGGCGCTGCTCCTGCCGCGGGCGCTGCGCTCAATCCGCAAGCCATCATGCGCGCCGCCGCCCCGACAGGGACCAGCGACCGTCGCGGCGAAAGCGATGAACGCTTCGCCGCCGATATCCGCGGCGAAGGCGCCATCAAGGCCGAACGTCTGGCCCATCCCGCCGCCATCGTGATCGAGGGCACGATGATGGCCGCGGTTCTGGAAACCGCGATCAATTCAGATTTGCCGGGCCTGGCGCGGGCCGTGGTCAGCCGCGATGTGCGCAGCTTTGATGGAACCCAGATCCTGATCCCGCGCGGTTCACGGGTGATCGGGCAGTACAAATCGGGCGTGGCGCTTGGTCAATCGCGCGCTTTTGTGATCTGGACGCGGCTGATCCGGCCAGACGGCGTATCGTTGCCGCTGGCCGCGCCAGCGACCGATGAAATGGGCCGCGGCGGCCTGCAAAGTAGAGTCGATCGCCACTTTCTGCGCCGATTTGGCGGTGCGATTTTGCTGTCCTTGATCTCGGCCGGCGCCAATGCCGCCACCGACCCGAGCGACACCCAGATCATCATCGCCGGCGCCCGCGGCGGTGCGGACGCGGCCAGCGTCGCATTGCAAAAGGAAATTGACTTGCCGCCGACCTTGAGCGTGCCGCAAGGCCAGCCGATCCGGATATTCGTCTCGCGCGATCTCGACTTTTCGAGCATCGACGCCCTGCCGTGAGCGCTGGCGGGGTTTATCTGCGCGCGTTTTTGGCGCCGTTTGAGCCGTGGCTGGCGCGGGCGGATGTCACCGACATCTTGGTCAATCGGCCCGGCGAAGTGTGGATCGAAACCGCTGGCGGTCCGATGACCCGCCATGACGCGCCAGACCTCACCGACACAATTTTGAACCGACTGGCGCAACAGATCGCAGCCGCTTCCCACCAGGGCGTCAACCGCGAACAACCCTTGTTGGCCGCCAGTTTGCCAAGCGGCGAGCGGGTCCAGATCATTGCTGCGCCGGCCACGCGCGGGCCGATGGCGCTGGCGATCCGCAAGCATGTGGTCGAGGATCTGCGTCTCGCCGATTTCGCCGCCGCGGGCGCCTTCGCGGCAACGGCGCAGACGCGCCTTGATCAGCCGCGCCATCTCGATCCCAGTGTTCGCGAGGCGCTTGCATCGGGAGATTTTCCGGCTTTCTTCCGCGCCGCCGTGCGCGCGCGCTTAACGCTGCTGCTCAGCGGCGGCACCGGCGCCGGCAAGACCACGCTGCTCAATGCGCTGGTGAAAGAAATCCCCGACACGGAGCGGATCATTGTGATCGAGGACACGCCGGAAGTGCGCCTGGATCGGCCCAATGCGGTTGGGCTGATCGCCGTCAAGGGCGAATTGGGCGAAGCGCGGATCGGCATTGACGCTTTGATGCAGGCGTCGCTGCGGATGCGGCCCGATCGGCTTTTGGTTGGCGAAATTCGCGGCGGCGAAGCGTTCACCTTTCTGCGCGCGATCAATACGGGCCATCCTGGTTCGATTACCACCATTCACGCCGACAGTCCGCGCGGGGCGCTGGAGCAACTCGCCTTCATGGCGCTGCAGGCCGGCCTCCATCTCAGCCGCGGCGAGATTATTGCTTACGCCCGCGAGACAATCGACATCATCGTGCAGCTGGCGCGTCGCGACGGCAAGCGCGTGGTTAGCGCTGTGACGCTGACGCGCGACGTTTAGAGTGGACCCGTTCCCATCCGAAAACCGCGAAACACTTCACAGGAACGGGTCTAACCCATGAAGCCAAGATTGAACGTCGGGAAGTTCGTCAAGTTTGGGAAGATCGTGGCCAATTGCGCATCGCTGACGCCAAACCAGCGCCCGAGCGTCGACGCCAGCTGATACACCGCTGTCGTCGGGATCATGATATTGCCGCTCATGTCGGGATTGGTGAAGCCGGTGCGGTCGACGCCGAGGGTTGGATAGCGCCCATACATGTCGCGGCCGCGAACGGCCCCGCCCATAATGAGCTGGTGGCTGCCCCAGGCATGATCGGTGCCGTCGCCATTGGTGGTAAAGGTGCGCGAAAAGTCGGACATGGTGAAGGTCGTCACGGCGTTGCGCAAATTCTGGCCGCCGATATTGCCGAGCGTCTGGTCAAAATAGGCCATTGCCTGGGCGACCTTCGCGAGAAGGTTCGGCTGGGTTGTGTTTTGCGTGTCATGCGTATCCCAGCCGCCGAGGCTGACGAAGAACACTTGCCGCGTGATGCCCAAGGCGGGCGCGGCCGCAATCAAGCGTGCGATGGTCTGCATTTGCGGGCCAAGCTGATTGGTCTCGGCCGTGCCGGTGATTGGGTTGGTGAAAGCTGGCGGCGGCGGAATCGCGGTGACCGCCGCCGCGGTGAAGGCATTGTTCAAGGTGTCGGTGGAATCCATCGAGCGTCGAACCACAGAGGCGTGGTCCTGCTGCTGATAACTCTGCGCACCGCCGTCGCGGATGATATCGCGCAGGCGGGCTGCAGCGACGGAGGAGCCGTTCAATGTTGAACCGGTCGCCGAGGTGATCCGGATTGCCGGGGCGGCGTTCGTCGTCACCTGATATTGCACGACCGTGTCGCCAGCCAGAAACACCGCATTGCCGGCCGCTGAAATGGCCGTGAAAATCGCATTGCCGCCGTTTCCGCTCAGCATCGTATCGGCCATCATGCCGCCCCAGCCGCGCCGCGCGCCTTCCGCGGCGCTCGCCATCCAGGTCGATTGCTGGTCGTTGTGCGACATCAGATTAAACGGCAGTCGCACGCTGCGGGCGTTGTATTGCGCCTTGGTCGTTGGCACGATCAACGGGCCAACATTGGCCAACACCGCCAGCCGATTGGCTGCCCAAGGATTGTTGGCGTCGGTGAAGATCGGGGCCAAAACCGGATGAACGCCGAAGGTGCGCGTGGTCGCATTGGTGCCGGCTGGGATCGGATTGGCGGTGAGCGGCGTGATCGGCAAAACGCCGCCGAAAAACTCCGGCGTCTGGCGCGACACGGTGCGTCCGGTCACCGACGATACGCTGCCAACGGCCGCCGGCGCGGTTCCCACCGGCATAAGGGCGATCGGATCCTGGCCGGTATTGCGCGCGCTCCAATAGCGGCCCCAGCTGTCGCTGTCGGTCGCGAGCACCATGTTATTGGTGTCATTGCCGCCGAACAGGAAAACGCACACCAAAGCGCGATAGGCCGGCCCCGCGACCTGCGCGGACGCCGAACCCATGGTTGCCAATTCGAGCGCAAAGGGGGCAGCAACCCCGAGCGGCGCCAGCGCGGTCATCGCCTGCAGCACATGGCGCCGCGTTGCGGGAGACAGAGGCTTCACGTCTTTTCTCCTCACCGCTGCACCAGATAGTCCGGTGACGCCACGATCAACAAATTCGCCGTGCGCACCCGGTTCAATCGCGCCGCATCAATTTGGGCTTGGGTGCCCGTGGCCGGGATCGCGATCGAATTGACGGCTTCCAAAACGCGGGCGCGCAGGGTCGTGCTGATTTGTCCGGCCAGCAGAACCCGATTGAGCCGCTCGACCAGAGCGTCGGCCCCGTCCGCAATCGCAAGCTCTGCTGTGTAAGCCGCGCGCACATCATTGCCGGAGCCGATCCCATTGGTGATCGCGCCATTGATCGTGTTGATGTATCCTGCTGTCGACACCTCATCGACAATCTGAAATTCTGGCGCGTTGAAGCCGCGCTGACCGACTTGGGTGGTCGCGGGCGGCACAAAGCCAGGTCGCCAGAAATTGAACACCGACGGCGCGGCCAGCGGCGACTGGCCGAGGCTTTGGTTGGAGCTGGTCGAGCCGATCAGCCAATTGCCGCTTACCGAAGTCGCGCCATACGCCCGTATCCAATGCGTCAACCGAATGACGGGTTCGCGCAACTTGCCAAAGGCGGGATCGCTCGCTGCGGTCGCGCTGCGCGCTTCGCTGTCGGTCAAGATCGCGCGAATGACCGCGCGCATGTCGCCGCGCACGCCGGAGCCATTGTTGTTGAACACAGCCGCGACCCGCCCGACATAGGCGTTGCTAGGATTTGACGTTACCAGGCGTTGGATCAGTTGGCGCGCGATAAACGGCCCGACATTGGGGTGATTGAACAGCGCATCAAGCGCGATCCGTAAATCGCCGCCGACATCGGCGGTCGTCGAGGCGGGTATTGTCGTTCCCAGAAACTGCTTGGCCGAGAGCGAATGATATTGCGGGTAAAAGATCATCGGCCGAACGCTCGCGTCGGGGTCGCGACTGCCGCCAAAGAAGGTCGAGTTTGACGGCGTGGGATGATACCAGCTCAAACCCGTAAACACCCGCGCGAGGCCGGAAATGTCGGCCGGGGTATAGGTTGCGATCGGCTGGTTTGAGGCGTTGGTGCGCAGCGTGCCGTCGATATTCAGCTCCCACAATCCGATGGTCATCAACTGCATGACCTCGCGGGCATAGTTCTCATCGGGCGTGCGGGTGCCGGCGGCGTCCTCGCGCTGATTGGCCAAATAGGTCAGGTATCGGCCCATCATCGGATGCAAGGTGACGTTTTCCAGCAATTGCCGGAAATTCACGAACGCATTGGCCGTCAGCATGTCGTAATAGGAGCCCGCCCCACGGACATCCACGGCCCCGTCATTGAGCGAAATGACAAAGATCTGGGAATACGCAAAGGCCACGCGTTGGCGCAGCTGATCGGGCGACGTCGCGGCCGTGCGCCACCAGGTCTCATAGAAGTTTGTGGCGCTCAGCGACGCTGACGGGTTGGTGGTGCGCAATTGCAGCAAGCGCGCATCGAGATAAGCAAGGTGGGTTTGGGCTGCCGGCGCTGCAGAAAACTCATTGTCGAGCCACGCGGAAACGCCGGCTGTGCGCGCCTGTTCGATCGTCGCGTCGGTTGCGCCAAAGGTGGCTTGGCTCAATAGTCTGGCGGCTTCGGTTGCCGTGATCGTTACCGGTGGCGGCGCAGGCGTCTGTGTGCCGCCGCCGCCCCCACTGCCGCCGGAGCCGCCGCCACCGCAGGCAACGAGAAACAACGCGGAAAGCGCAAGGATCAGCCGCTTCATCGCCCCATCTCCCCTGGCGTTTGGCGGCTTTTTATCGCCTTAGGTCACATGAAGCCAGCCAAGAATGAGTTTATCATCTTGGCCAGACTGTCTTTCCAAGTGCGGGACCGAGCGCGGTGGCTCAGGCAAATCCGAGCCGTATTGAGGGTTCGCCCTTCAACCGTCCCAGCTGGCGGAGAGGGAGTCCGGCCACACTCATATTGATGCCGCCTAATGCTCTGTATAAATTGATATTTTTATAATGGTGTGCAGCCATTTGTGCAGCAAATTGTGTAGCAAATCGCAAGGTGTACCCTCAAACTCAACCACGATTTGCGCGTGACCATCCTGTGTCCAGATTTCGCAATCTAAAACGGGCCGCGACCCGATTGCCCCTTCGAGCGCAGCAGTGCACCGCCCAAACGCCGTTACGCAGCTCATCTTCGGAAGCAAACAATGCTGCGTCCTGCCCGACTGAATGAACGGCCGTTGTGGAGAAAGCGAATGGCATGAGTCGGACGCCCCTCTACGACAGTCGTTGGCTAGGAGCCCGTCCTGGAATCCGAATTCGACGCACGATGCAGTGCCCAAGTAGCGCTTTTAGCCGGAGAGTGATCTGAGCTTGCCTGACCTGATCGGCTGATCGGCTGATCGGCGATGGATTGGCGGTGCGGGGCGCTCAACGGCGCCGGGATGGGTGTCTATGCCCTCGCCATCAGCTTGGTCAGATTGTGGGCGGTACAGATG
>JBEIHY010000015.1:0-54477 GCA_040381035.1 Hyphomonadaceae bacterium | reverse complement strand
GGCTCAAGCCGCCGCGCCGGACCTTGCCAAACGCCTCAACCAAACGCGCCATCCGAACCTCCGCTTCCACACCGATCCCTCCGGCAAAACCGGACAAACCGTGTGCTACAGAAACCGGACATATCGAGTGTCACCCACAGGGGGCGGGAATAACGCCCCCTCCTCCCCCTTGCGGGGAAGAGGCCGTCAGGCGGGGGTGTGGCGGCGAGCCGGGCGCAAGTGCAAGACGATCGCGATGGCCGGGCGCACGGCGGCGGGGGCGTCGCCGCTCCGTGTATTGCCAATTTGGACGATAGTTCCACTGTCAGGCCGTCGCCCTGAAGCGGCGCAGCCGCATTCAGGGTGACGGTTGGGTGGAAAGCGCCGCCGAGCGCAAACGCGCGGGCTTCCGAGCGGCGCTGCTCGACCCCATTGTGACGCGCACAATGCCCAAAACCTGAGAGCGCGACGACGTGCACGAACGCATCGCCGCCGCCGAAGAAGCGCGCTTTGCGCTCACCGAATACTGGCGCCGGCGGCATGCCCGCTCCTGATCGCTAACCGCCCGCCTTCTCGCCGGCGCTTTCCTCGCGCACGCCCAAAGCGTCGGCCAATCGCTGCTTTGCCGAACCCGGCCGCAGCGGCTTTTGCTGGCTGGCATGCGCAGCCCAGCCGTGCAGATGAAGAATTTCAAACGTCGCCGGCAGTTTGCCGTCGGCGCCGCCAAAGCGTGTCTGATAGAGCGCCAGCGCCTGCGCCAGAACCGATCGCCGCAAGGCCGGCGCCGGCGTGGCGGGTGCGGCGGTCTCGCCCATCGCGCGCAGGTCTGCCAATAACTGCAGTGGCGCGCCATAGCGCACTGTCACCATGTCGGTATCGACCACCGGTAGAGTAAAGCCAGCCCGCTGCAACAGCCCCGCCATGTCGGTAAGCTCCGCAAACGGCGCAACGCGCATCGCCGCCCCGCCGGTCAGCGCCAGTTCGGCGTCGATCAAACAGCTGCGCAATTGTTCCAGCGTGCGCCCGCCCAGCATCGCGGCCAGGAACAAGCCATCCGGCGCCAGCGCCCGGCGCACTTGGATCAATGCGCCCGGCAAGTCATTGCTCCAATGCAGGTTCAAGACATGCACGATGAGATCAAAGGCGCCATCCGCCAAGGGGCTCGCCTCCGGATCAAACACCGCCCCGCCCGGGGCCAGGCGTTCGACGCTGTCGGCCGGCCACAACACGCCAACCCGCTCCGCCGGCGGCGCAAAATGCCCGGCCGCGCCCCACACCAGGGCGCGCGCAAACGTCCGATTGACCGCGCCGAGCCGTTCAGCAAGCTCTCTTCCAACGCGGGCGTGCAAAAACCCCGCATCAGGCAAACCCCCGGCAATGCGGGCGCGTTGGGCGCGCTTGCGCTGTGGCGAGAACGGGGCGGGGGAAGCTGACATGACCCAACCTATGGCCCGCGCCGGGGCGCTTGTGAACGGGGCCGTGCGGCGGGGCTCCGACCTGTTGTAGCTGCCCGTTCGCTGGTCTCGGATGCCCCGCTCGCTCGCGTCGGCGTGATCGAGGCTGCGCTCTGGCAAGAGCTGCCGTTCATCACGCCGCCCTGGTGTGCGGCGTGCGGCGTGCCGTTTCAAACGCCGGAGCCGGACGACGCGCTGTGCCCGGCTTGCGTGATTGAGCCGCCGGCCTTTACCTCAGCGCAGGCGCCGCCCGTCTATGACGGGGCCGTGCGCAAATTGGCGCTCGAACGGAAACACGCCGCCCGCCGCGACGGTTTGAAGCTGTTTGCGCCATGGATGGCCGTCGCCGCGGGGGCCGCTCTGGCCAAGGCCGACTTGATTGTTCCGGTTCCGTTGCAGTGGACGCGGTTGGCCCTGCGGGGCTTCAATCAGGCCGGCTGGCTCGCCGCCGCGCTTGCCCGCCAAGCCAGCAAACCGATGCGCCAAGACGTTTCGGCGCCGCAAGCGCCGCCGCAGCCAAGAAGGGCTGATTCGCAAACAGCGCCTGGCCAATGCCGCCGGCGCCTATCGCGCCGCCGCCGCGGTCGCTGGCCGCGTCTTTCCGGTGGCGGATGACGTGTTCACCATCGGCGCGACCGTGAGCGCCTGCGCCCGCGCGCTGCTCAAGGTCGGGGCGGCGCGTGTGGAAGTGGTCACACTCGCGCGCGTTGTTCGCCCGTTCATAGACATTACATAAGGATGCACGGCTATAGTGGCGGCCGAAAGGGAATCGTCCGGATGCAACCTGTTATCGTCTACACAACGCCATTTTGTCCGTACTGCGATCGCGCTTTGGCCTTGCTGGCCAAAAAGGGCGCCGCGGTCACTGAGGTCGCCGCCGGCATGGATGCCGGCAAGAAGGCGGAAATGATCGCGCGCTCCGGCCGGCGCACCTTCCCGCAGATTTTCGTCGGCGACACCCATGTCGGCGGCTGTGACGATCTTCACGCGCTCGATGCCCGCGGCGGCCTCGATCCCTTACTGCAGCGCGTCTGATGGCGCGTGCAACCTTGCGCGTGGCGCTGGCGCAATTGCGTTCGGGCGTCGATCCGGGCGCCAATCTGGTTGCCGCGGCCGATTTCATTCGCCAGGCCGCGAGTGCGGGCGCCCGCCTTGTCTGCACGCCTGAAAACACCACCCGCATGGACCGTGACCGTGCTCGCCTGCGCGCCGCCTTGGGCAGCCACGACGCCGCCGCCGAAGAACGCGCCTGGGGACGCCTGGCCCAAGAGCACGGCGTATTCTTGAGCCTCGGCTCCACGGCCATCGACGCCGGCGACGGGCGTAATTTCAATCGCAGCCTGTTCTTCTCGCCCGATGGCAAAAAGCTTGCCAGCTACGACAAGATCAATCTGTTCGACGTCGATCTCGGCGGCGGTGAGGCCTATCGCGAAAGCGATGGCGTTGCGCCTGGCGCAAAGGCGGTGGTGGCCGAAGGCCCGCTGGGCGCCAGAATCGGATTTTCGATCTGCTATGATGTGCGCTTTGGCGAGTTGTATCGCGCGCGTGCCGGCGCCGGCGCTGAGATCATTCTCGTCCCCGCCGCATTCACCCGGCCCACCGGCGAAGCGCATTGGGAAACGCTGTTGCGCGCCCGCGCGATCGAAACCGGCGCATTTGTCTTGGCTGCTGCGCAAGGCGGCGTCCACGAAGATGGCCGCGGCACCTGGGGCCGGTCGGTGGCAATTGATCCGTGGGGTGCGGTGATCGCCAAGCTGGACCATGATGAGCCGGGCCTGCTGGTGGTTGATCTGAAGCTCGATGCGGTCGCCGAAGCGCGGGCGAAGATCCCCGCCTGGCAGGGCGGGCGTCCGTTCACGGGGCCGCCATGATCCGCTATGCTCTGATCTGTGAAAACGACGACGCATTCGAAGGCTGGTTTGCCTCCAGTGCGGCGTATGACGAACAATCCGTATCCGGTCAAATCGTGTGCCCGGTCTGCGGCGCCACTGAGGTGCGCAAAGCGCCTATGGCGCCAGCAATTGTCTCGCCGAAGAAGAAAGACGCCGCCGCTCGCGCCCGTGCGCTTGCCGCGATGCGCAAGCATTTGGCGCAAGAGGTCGATTATGTTGGCGATCGCTTCGCCGAAGAAGCCCGCGCCATTCATGACGGTGAGGCCGATGAGCGCCCGATCTGGGGCCGGTCAAGCATCGCCGATGCTGTGGCGCTGTTGGAAGACGGCGTGCCGGTGGCGCCGCTGCCGCCGGAGCTCGCGCCACCGCGCCCGCCGGAGAAGGTGAATTGAACCGCCGGGTTTTGGCGTTGGGGCTCCTGGTCGGCGCCTGCACGCCGGGGCTGCGCGGCGAACGCTTCCAAGGCGCGTTGCGGCTGGGCGTGGATGAAGCCTTGTTCTGGCCGCGCGGACGTGACGATGGGCCATGGCAGGTGGCGGGCGCCACCCCGGTGATGGCGGCGATCCAGGCCGCCGTCAAAGCCGCCAATGGTGGGTTTGCCTATGGCGGCATTGACGCCGATGTTCTTGCCAGACTGGGCGCGGCGGCGGCGCCCGCTCCAAACCAAACGCCGCCGCGCCGTTTGACCGTCTTGAAGCTTCTGCGCAGCGCGCCCGAATCGTTCACCGTGCGCGGATAATGATCATCCGTGTTCGGCGTAAATGTGGGCGGCGGCCGCGCGCATCTGATGGGCCACCTCCGCCGCTGGCGCGTTCACCAGCCGCACCCAGGCCGCATCGCCTTCGCCGTTGACGACGGCGTGGATGATGCGATCAAGCGCGATGTCGCCGCGCACGCGCAAATGCGGGCCATCCTCGCTGAGCCAGGCCGCCGCATTCAGCGCCTCCAAAGTGAGCGCGCGATACAAGGGATCTGCGATCGTCTCCAGCCCGGCTTCGACGCGGGCGGCAAACTGGCGCTCTCCCGGCGTGTGATCGGCCCGCAGCAGCGCCGCATCGAGCCGCGCGGGGCCCTCGCCGGCGCCCAAGGCAATGGCGTCGCACTGACCCAGCAGGCGCCACATGCGATCGAAGAAGTCCGGCCCGACGCGGGTGAGAACGCCCAGGCGTGCGCGCCAAATTCGCCAAGCCTGCGGCCCTTCCGGCAAGGCCAGATTGGTGGCGCTGCGGCTCGTCAAAACACGCCGCACGCTTGGGGTCTCAACCAGAACAGCGCGAATGCGATCGGCGATGGTTTGCGGCGACAGCGCGTTGAGCGGCTCGGGCGTGGGCGCGAACGCCGAGGCGTCGTTTAGAATGTCCAGCCATTCCTCGGCTCGGATGCAGCGCACGCCTTGGAACAATTGCGGATCGGCTTTCATGGCCGCGCCAAGATGCAGGATGACTTCTTCCGCCAAGATCGCGGTCACCGGCGCGGGCAGCGCTGCTTGCACCTTGGCGCGAATGGCGGCCCCCGGCATTGGTTTGGCAATCACGGCGTCTGACGGGGCGCCGAGCCGGATCGTCCGGAACCGGACGACCAGCTCCTTCATCGAATCGGCCAAGCGCTCATCGACCAGACCGATGATCGCGGCCATGCGCCGTGTCGCCTGCCAGTCTTCGCGCCGGCCCACCGCATCATAGAGGCCAAGCGCCATGCGCCGCACGCTGCCGCGCCCGCCGGTGTCGGCGCGCGCCAAACCCAGCGCCATGGCGCGCGCCAGCCCTTCGATCATGACCGCGCGATCATCCGTTTCGCCAAGCAGCGCCAATAGCTTGTCTTGGGCGAGATGCGACACCATCTCAGCGGCCGCCAGGTCGTTGCCCAGTGTGCGCCAAAGCGGATTGACGGGCACTGCGGCAGCGGTGGGCGCGGCGTGTGTCGGCAATGGCGCCAAGTCGTCGATCACGCGCTGCGCGCGGTCTAAGATCGCCTCGCCAGCCACAGCGTTCACGCGCGCCCCGCCGACTTGACCGCGTGCAAGGTCAGCCAGCAGTTGGCGCATCTGAATGCCGCCGGCGCCATCGGCCAGATCAGCGCGAACCGGCACGACGAGCAGCGGACGCTGTGGCGCTGTCCAGTGGCGCGCGATGTAAGCGATGTCGGCGCGCAGCCGGTCGGCAAAGGCGGCGCCGTCATAGCGCAAATAGGAGCGTTCAACATCCAGCGAACTGGGCGTAAAGACAAAAGCCCGCCCGGACTGTTCGTACACAAACGAAGTGATCAATGCGCCCAACCGACGCTCGGGCCGGCCCGAGAGGCCAAGCGCTGCGTTCTCGCCAAGCTGGCTGAGCAGACGGGCAAGATCGCCCTGCGGCAAGATCGTGGCGTCGCGTGCGACCATGTCCGCAAGCGTCATCGGAGCCCCGCACGCCGCGAAGATGTCGGCTGTTGCCGCCGTATCGGCGATGATGGCGACATCGACATCGCCGCCAACCGGCGCGCCGCGGCGGTTGCGCCGGCCCAGTGGGTCGAGATCGTCGGGCAGGATCAGGTTATCGCGCAGAAGCGCTGCAATCACCCACAGGCTCTGCGTCCAATAGAGCGGCACATTGCCGTTGGCGATGCGGCGTTGCGTTCCGGGCGCGGCGCGCTCGGCGGCAATCGCATCCGCCGGCACGATATAGAGTTCCGGAGCCAAACGGTCGCCATCAATTTCCACCGCCAAGGCGTCCAGCTTGTCGGTGAGCGTTTCCAGCATTTCGGCGTCGCGCGCCAGGGCGGCGTCGATCCCAAGAAAGGCGAAGAACAAGGGCCACTCGCATTCGATATTGGCAAACTGCGCCAATTCACCGGCATGATAGTGCAAGCGATCTTTGTCTTCGAGAGCGGTTTGGTGGCCGTCGCGGAGGAATCGCTTGCAGCCAAAGCGACCCATGAGTTTTTCGATCGCCAGCGTCTTGGTGCGAAAGGCAAGGCCGGCGTCTTCCACCGCATAGGCCGGAAAGCCCAGAATGGAAAACAGCGCCGCGTCAGTTTCCTTGGAAGCCGATTCCGCCGGCAGCAGCGCTGCGAGCGTCTCCCGCGCGCGCACGATCTCATCGGGCGCAACACGGATGATCGCGGCGGCGTCATCTGTCAGCGGCAGGACCAGATCGCTCATCGCCTCCAGCGCAGCTTTCGCCATTCCAACACTCGAGGCGTTGATTTCACGCACGCCATGATTACCTTTGTGGCCGCGCTCCCACACGCCGTAATCGGGAATGCGATAAGCCGGCCCGATATAGTGGACGAGGTTTTGCACGAAATCCGCTTCCGTGCGGGTGTCGACAATGCCCACGCCGGCGGCGGTCATTTGCGCGAGTTGAAGCAGAAACAGTCCCGTCGCATCGAGTTGCAAATGGCCCCATCCGTCGTCTGCAACAACAACATTCCCGGTTTCGGCATCATACTTGGCGTGCAGCGAATCGAGCGGATCTTCAGTGTATTTGAACGCTTCGACCTTGTCGGCTTGGCGCATCATGGCGTGAAGCAGGCCGCGCATCACCTGCCGGCAAAACCCATCCAGATGGACGCCAGCGGCGCCAAATTCCTCATCGCGTTTCAAGGCGCGGGCCAGCGCGAAGGGCGCCATCAGTGAATAGACATTGTCGCGCACCCAGGCGTGGCGATAATCGCCGTGGACGGTATGGGCGGTGCTGGCCGGCAAGAGGCCGGCCATGGCCGTTTGGCGTGCAACGAAAATGCGCTCGATATGATCAAGCCAGTATCGCAGCCGGGCGCGGCGTTTGGCGACCATCAGGTGATATCCGCTCGCCGGCCTGGCGTGCGTCGCCCGGCCCGTGTGGCTGCCGCCAACACGGCGAGCATATCGTCGGTCAACTCGCCGCCGCGGTATCGCCACGCCCAGTTGCGCCCGCCGACTGTGCCCGGCGTGTTCATGCGCGCGCGGCCATCCAGGCCCATCACGTCTTGCAGCGAGATAATCGCCAGATTGGAGCCTGAGCGCAGCGTCAGCGCAGTGATGCGTCGCGCGAAATCGGTTTCGTCGCCGCCGACTGTGGCCAAGGCGGTCGCCGCTTCGCGGGATGCGTCAGGCGCGCGATTGGGCGCATCGAGGCTGTCATTGCGCAGCCAGCCCAGCATGGTGTTGTTGTCGTGCGTGCCAGGATAGGCGACCGAATTGGCCGGATAGTTCTCGGGGTGATCGGCGCCGCTCGGCAGGCCGGCGCCGAAAATGAATTGCACGATTTTCAAGCCAGGCATGCCGAATTGATCGCGAAGATCATAAACGTCCTGGGTGATGTGGCCAAGATCTTCGGCGATCACTGGCATGTGCGGAAATTGCTCCTTGAGCGCGGCAAACAATTCTGCGCCGGGCGCCGGCGCCCAGGCGCCGGTTGCGGCGGTCGGCGCCTCAGAAGGCACTTCCCAGCAGGCGGCGAAGCCGCGGAAATGATCGATCCGTACAAGGTCGGTGGTTTGCAAGAGGCGGCGCATGCGGGCAGTCCACCACGCGAATCCGTCGGCGCGCATGGCGTCCCAATCGTACAGCGGGTTGCCCCACAATTGGCCATTGACGCTGAAATAGTCTGGCGGCACGCCGGCCACGACCGTGGAGCGCAGATTGGCGTCCAGCTGAAACAAATGCGGCTTTGCCCAAACATCGGCGGAATTGTCTGAGACGAAGATTGGCATGTCGCCAATGATCCGCACGCCGCGGCGCGCGGCGTGGCGGCGAAGCCGGCGCCACTGGCTGTCGAACAAGTATTGCAGCGCCATCACCGCGGCAATTTCAGCGCGCAGCGTGCGCTTTGCATACGCCAAAGCGTGCTTATCGCGGCGGCGCAATTCTTCTGGCCAGGAGTTCCAATGGGCGCGGTCATGGGCGCGGCTCAAAGCCTCCCACAGGGCGTAATCGTCTAGCCAATCGGCATTGGCGGCGGTGAATGCATCAAGCTCCTCGGCGGCCTGGCCTTTGCGCTTGCGCGCCAGTCGATCGGTCGCCAGCTCCAGCGCCAATTCGCGGGCGGGGATTACACGGTCGAACGCGACGCGGTCGTTTGGCAGCATGGTGAGAATTTCGATTTCCTTGCGAGACAAAAGATCCTGTTCGACGAGGTCATCGAGATCGATCATCAGCGGATTGCCGGCAAAGCTGGATGTTGCCGAATAGGGGCTCGCGCCATTGCCCGTGGGATTGAGGGGCAGAACCTGCCACCAGGCCTGGTCGGCGGCGGCGATGGCGTCGATGAAATCGCGCGCGGCTGCGCCAATCTCGCCCATGCCATAGGCCCCGGGAAAGCTGGTTGGATGGCACAAGACGCCGGCTTGGCGGTCTGTCAGCATGGCAATGTCCTTATTCGGGTGTACGGAAGATTGCGAAGGTGTGATCGGGAAAGGAGAGGCGCGAACCGTCGGCGGGGATCGTTGTGTCGTTCAGTGCGCGATGGGTCGCCAACTGTAAGGCCCATCCGCGGCTTCTGTGCGGCATGGTCATGATTACGCTGCCGGCATCGGCGTTGAACCAGGCCAGCGCCTCGCCGCCGTCTTCGAGGCGCCACAGCGCGCCAAAGCAGCGCGCGTAGGGCAAAGCCCAATCGGCCGGCGTCATCGCTGCGCCGCGCGGCGCGAGAAAAACGACCGCGTCATCGGCGGGCCTGAGCGCTGCGCGTAATGCGATCGCTTGACGCACAAGGGCCAAATGGCGCTGGCCGTCCCGGCTGGCCGCGAGGTCCCAGTCGAGCCAGCTGGTTTCGTTGTCTTGCGCAAAGGCGTTGTTGTTGCCGCCTTGTGTGCGGCCAAATTCATCGCCGGCCAGAAGCATCGGCACGCCGCGCGCAAACAGGGCGCTGAGCAGCATGTTATGGGCTTGGCGTTCGCGCAGTTCCTGGATCGCGGCGTCGGCTGTTTCGCCTTCGACGCCGTAATTGCAGCTCAAGGAATGGTCCGGGCCATCGCGGTTGTTTTCGCCGTTGGCGTGATTATGTTTCTTGGCGTAGCGGGTCAGGTCATGCAGCGGGAAATCGTCATGGCAGGCGACAAAATTGATGCTGGCGGTGGCGGGCCTGCCTTTGCTGGCGTACAGATCAGGAGAGCCGGCGAAGCGTAGGGCAAATTCGCCCGCCATCGCTTCATCGCCCCGCCAGAATTGGCGGATCGCGTCGCGGGCTTTGCCGTTCCACTCTGACCAGCCCTTGGGAAAGCCGCCGACTTGATAGCCGCCGGCCGCATCCCAGGCTTCCGCGATGAGTTTCTTGCCAGCCAAGGCCGGCTCGGCGGCGATGGCCTGCAGTAGAGCCGAGCACGGATTAAATCGACCATCGGATTCCACACCGAGTTGGGTGGCGATGTCAAAGCGGAAACCGTCAACACCGCCGACGGTGGCCCAATGCACGAGGCTGTCCAGGATGAGGCGCTGCACCAAAGGCTTGGCGGCATCCAACGTCGCGCCGCAGCCGGAGATGTCGGCGTAGCGGGCGGGGTTTTCGGGATTGAGGCGATAAAAAGCGGCATTGTCGATAGCGCGGAAGGACAGCGACGGGCCGCGATGATCGCCTTCACAGGTATGGTTATAGACCACATCGAGCAGCACTTCGAGGCCGGTTTCGTGCAGCGTGTTCACAAAGCTCCGGAACTCGCTCATCGGCTCGCTGCTGGCATAGCGGGCCTGGGGCGTGAAGTAATTGAGCGTGTTGTAGCCCCAGAAGTTGCGCAATCCTTTGTCGACGAGCCAGGAATCGTCCAGAAAACTATGGATCGGCAAGAGTTCAATCGCGGTGACGCCCAGCGCGCGCAGATAGCGCACGGCTGCGGGCGCGGCGAGACCGGCAAAGCAGCCGCGTTCCTTGGTCGACAGATCCGGCAGGCGCATCGTGAAGCCGCGGACATGCGTTTCGTAGATCAGCGTGTCTCGCCACGGCGTGCGCGGGCCGGGCGCGATACGCGGCAACACGGACAAATCAACGACGCGACCTTTCAGCATCCAGGCGGCATTGTCGCGGGTGTCGAGGCCGGCGTCCGGATGGCCGGTCTGAAGCGGATAGCCATAGTGTGCGGGCGTCCAACTGAACGCGCCGGCCAGTGCGCGCGCGAACGGATCAAGCGCCAGCTTGGCGGGATTGAAGCGGTGGCCTTGGTCAGGTGCATAGGGGCCGTGGACACGATAGCCGTAAACCAAGCCAGGCTTGGCTTTTGGCAAAAACCCGGTCCACACGGCGCCGTCGCGGTCGGGCATGTCTTGGCGGGCGATTTCACGTTTGCCTGCGGCGTCAAACAGGCACAGCTCAACGCGCGTGGCGTTGGGCGCGGCGAGCTTGAAGGCAACGCCACCCTCGATCAGGTGCGCGCCGAGCGGACTCGGCGTCTGGCGATAGATCAGCCGCTCCATCGCCGCCTCACGCCGGCGCCAGATAGAGCGCGCCAAGCGGCGGCAAGGCGACCACGACAGAGGCCGGTTGGCCGTCATGGGCGTTCGGTTCAGCGCGCACGATCGCGCCTTCGCTGCCGGCGCCGGCCTCATTGCCTGCGCCATATTTTTCGGCGTGGGTGTCGAGCACGATGCGCCACTCACCGGCGTGCGGAACGCCAAGACGATAGGTTGTGCGCGGCAGCGGGGTCATGTTGACGGCCGCCACCAGCGGTGTGGCGCGGGCTTTGTCCCAGCGCACAAAGGCGAAAGCGGAAATGGCCGAGGCGTCGGATTGCAACCACTGAAATCCATTGCTCGAACCGTCCTG
This sequence comes from Hyphomonadaceae bacterium, assembly GCA_040381035.1. Lineage (GTDB taxonomy): Bacteria > Pseudomonadota > Alphaproteobacteria > Caulobacterales > Aquidulcibacteraceae > REEB506. The sequence goes on along the minus strand of JBEIHY010000015.1, from coordinate 43,434 downwards.
TTCGTGCAGGGCCGGCAGATCGCGATAGAGACGATTGAGCCTGCCGATCAAGCGCTGCACGCCGGCATGTGGCGCGTGGTCCAGCAGATGCCAATCGAGTTCGCCGTCATGGCGCCATTCGCTGACCTGGCCGAATTCTGCGCCCATGAACAAAAGTTTCTTGCCAGGATGGGCCCACATCAAGCCGTACAGGGCGCGCAGATTGGCAAAGCGCTGCCAGTCATCGCCGGGCATCCGCCCCAGGATCGAGCCTTTGCCGTGGACGACTTCATCGTGGCTGAGCGGCAGAATGAAATGTTCGCTGAAAGCGTAAACAAGGCCGAAGGTGATGTCGTTATGATGATAGGCGCGGTGAATTGGATCGCGGCCCATATAGGAGAGCGTGTCGTGCATCCAGCCGAGATTCCATTTGAAGCCGAAGCCCAGCCCGCCGTCATAGGTCGGCTTCGACACGCCGGGCCAGGCGGTGGATTCTTCGGCGATCATCGCAATGCCGGGAAAGCCGCCATAAGCGGTTTCGTTGAGGCGGCGCAGAAACTCGACGGCTTCCAAATTGATGTTGCCGCCATAGATATTGGGCAACCATTGGCCCTGGCCGCGGGAATAATCGAGATACAGCATCGACGAGACGGCATCCACGCGCAGCCCGTCAATGCCAAAGCGATCAAACCAATAAAGCGCGCTGCTAATAAGAAAATTCACCACCTGCGGCTTGGTGAAATCATAGATCAGCGTGTTCCAATCGGGATGAAAGCCGAGCCGCGGATCGGGATGTTCGAATAGGGCTGCGCCGTCAAAGCGGGCGAGGCCATGGACGTCGATGGGGAAGTGAGCGGGAACAAAATCGCAGATGACGCCGATGCCGGCGTCATCAAAGCGGGCGACCATCGCGGCGAAATCCTGCGCCGAACCGAACCGGCTTGTGGCGGCAAAAAGTCCGGTTGGCTGATAGCCCCAGGAGCCGTCAAAGGGAAATTCCGTCAGCGGCAGGAATTGCACATGGGTGAAGCCAAGCTCTTGCACATAGGGAATGAGCGCATCGGCAAGCTCGCCATAGCTCAGCCAGGCGCCGTTGCGCGTGCGCCAGGAGCCGGCATGGACTTCATAGATCGAAATTGGCGCAGACTGCCCATTGCGGGCGCGGCGGGCTTCGATCTGGGCGGGTGTCGCTGCGCGTGGCGGCGCCGGCCCTTCGATGCGCGAAGAGGTGTGCGGGCGCAGTTCGGCCGCGAAGGCGAAGGGATCGGCCTTGAGCGTGCGCATGCCGTCTTGCGCCATCACTTCAAACTTGTAGTTCGCGCCGCGCGCCAGGGCAGGAATGAAAATCTCCCAGATGCCGGCTTCGTGGCGCTTGCGCATGGGATGGGCGCGATTGTCCCAGGCGTTGAAATCGCCGAGTACACAAACACGTTTGGCGTGCGGCGCCCAAACGACAAAGGCCACACCCGCCACATCGTCAATGACCCGCGGATGGGCGCCGAAGGTTTCAAACGCGCGATAGAGCTTGCCCTGTTTGAACAAATGCACGTCATGGGCGCTGACAATTTCCCAAAACCGGAATGGATCATCGATGATCGCGCTTGCGCCGTTGCGTGTCAGAGCCAAGCGGTAGCGGAACGGGTGCGCGCGTCCGGGAATGGCGGCGGCGAACAAGCCGGCAGGGTCGAGTTTCTCAAGCGCGAAGCGTCGTGCGGCGTCGGCGGCGTCGATGATCGCGACCCTATCGGCGTCGGGCGCCAGCACGCGCGCAACGATCCCGCCTTCGGCTGTGCGGTGCATGCCGAGAAACCCAAATGGGTCGGCGTGTTCGGCGCGTAGAATTGCCGCGATGTCGGCGGCGTTGGCGATCATGATGGTGAGCTTCTGTGGGTGTGGAAGGCGCGCTGGGCTGCGGCTTGGGCGGCTTCGCGGGCGGCTTGCAGCGCGAAAGCGTTGGCTGGCGCGGCGCGGGCGATCAAGGCGGCGAGACTTTGCGCCAGGCCGCCGAGGCGGGTCAGCGCACTTCCGGCTTGCGCCGGCAGCGTCATGGATTGGCCATCGCGGTGCGCCAGGGTGATGGCTGTGTCGGTGATGTGCAGCGTTAGTGCGGCCGGCGCGGCAAGCCGGAAACCTGCGGTGATAAGGTCGCGGGCGAGGGCCTCGGCGAGGTCGGGCAAAGCGCAGTCGAGCGCAATTGTCTGCGCCTGGGCAAGCAGCGCTGCGGCAGCGCCAAGCGCATCGCCGGCCGGCGCTTCATGGGCGCGGTGCACGGGCGGGGCGCGACGGGCAAGGTCGCGAACGAGTTGGCGGCGCAAATCGGCATACCCGTTCAAGCCGAGCGCCCGGCAAAAGCGCATCACCGTTGGCTCCGAGACGCCGGCCTGGGCGGCGGCTTCGGCAATGCTCAGCTCCGTCGCCAAGAGCGGGCGCTGCAAGATGAGCTCCGCGACCTTGCGCTCCGATGGGCGCAGGCCCTCGCGGGCGGCCGAAAGGCGGTCAATGATCATGCGTCCCTTTTGCTGATGTAGTTTTCCTACCGCAAGTCCTAATCTGCGTTGAGCGGCGTTCATGTTTGCCGGCAGGCGTTAACCATACCATCGGCTTGACGTTTTTGCCGACCTGACCGCCTTATGGGTGCAATGACAACCCGGCGCGCCAGCGCCGCGGAGGGACGCATGGCGGCGATCGCTTTTGCCGGGGTCGGCAAGGCCTATGGCGCAACGGAGGTGATCCGCGCGCTGGATCTGGCCATCCGCGATCAGGAATTCATGGTGCTGGTCGGCCCGTCCGGGTGTGGCAAATCCACGGCGCTGCGGATGATTGCAGGGCTGGAAACGGTGTCGAGCGGCGAGCTGAGCATTGGCGCGAAAGTGGTCAATGATGTGGCCCCCAAGGACCGCGACGTGGCCATGGTGTTCCAGTCCTATGCGCTCTATCCGCATATGAGCGTGCGCGAAAACATCGCGTTTGGGCTGATGATCCGCAAAATGGACAAGGCCGAGATTGACAAGCGGGTGATCGAGGCGGCGCGCATTCTGGCGCTGGAGCCGCTGCTCGATCGCAAGCCCAAAGCGCTGAGCGGCGGCCAGCGCCAGAGAGTGGCGCTTGGGCGGGCGATGGTGCGGCGGCCTTCAGCGTTTTTATTTGATGAGCCGCTTTCCAATCTCGACGCGAAGCTGCGTGTGGGGATGAGGGCGGAGATCTCCAAGCTGCAGCGGCGGCTGGAAACCACGGCGGTCTATGTCACACACGATCAAACCGAGGCCATGACCATGGGCGATCGGATCGCCGTGCTTGCGCCTTTGGCAGAGGCCGGCAAGTCGACGCTGATGCAGGTCGGCCGGCCTTTGGAGCTGTATGACCGGCCGCAGAATCTGTTCGTCGCGCGCTTTATCGGCTCACCGCATATGAGCGTGATCGAAACGACGGTCGGCGAAGATGGCGTCACGCTCAGCAATCCCGCCCTCCGCGCCAAACTTGCATCGCCTCTAAAGCCCGGCGCGAAAGTGCATTTCGGCGTGCGCCCCGAAGACGTCCGCCGCGCCGGCGAGCACGGCTTTGCGCGCGCGGTGCGGTTTGAAGGTCGCGTCGAGATCGTGGAAACGCTTGGCCATGAGGCGATCTTTCATGTCCAGGCCGGCCCGGATTTGATCCTGGCAAAGTCTACTGAAGCACGCGTGCTGCCGGCGCTGGGCGACACGCTGGCGTTTGAGATCAATGCCGACAAGGTTCATCTGTTTGACGCTGTTAGCCAAGAGCGGATCGACACGACGGTGGTCGGGTGAGCCGTGGCGGCTGGACCCGGCGCGGGCTTGGCGCTTCGCTTGCCGGGCTTGCGCTCAGCGCTTGCGCGCCGGTGCGGCGTAAGGAGCTTGTTGTCTGGCACGCCTATCGCGGCCGCGAGGCGCTTGCGTTCGCCAAGGTCATCGCCACCTACAATGCCGGCCTGCCAGCGGATGGCGGCCCGGTGCGAGCGGTGGCAATCCCGTATGACGCCTTCGCCGACAAAATCACCGCCGCCATCCCGCAAGGCAAAGGCCCGGACGTTTTCATCTTCGCTCATGATCGCATGGGCGGTTGGGTGGAAACCGGGCGCACGGTGGAATCGATTGGCTTTTGGGCCGATGACGCGATCCGCGCCGGTTTCCTGCCGCGACTGGTCGATGCGCTGGTCTATCGGGGCGAACTATATGGTCTGCCGATCAATTTCAAATCCATTGCCTTGATCTATGATCGCGCCGCTGTGCCGGAGCCGCCGAAAACCACCGGCGCGCTGGTGGCGCTGGCCAAGCAATTCACCGATGCGCCGCGCGGCCGCTTTGGCCTGGCATATCCCTATGACGACTTCTTCTACCACGCGGCGTTGCAGAATGGGTTTGGCGGCGGCGTGTTTGACGACAAGCGCCGCCCGATCCTCAATCATCCCGGCAATCTGGCGGCGGGCGATCTGCTGCTGAAATGGAAGAACACGGATCAAATCCTGCCAAGCGATCCGAGCTTCGGGCTGGTGCAGGCCCTGTTCAATGAGCGCCGCGCGCCGCTGGCGATTTCGGGGCCGTGGTTTCTGGGTGAGGTCGCCAAAGACATTGATGTGGCGGTCGCGCCGATGCCGACTTTGGACGAAGCCGACGGCGCGCCGATCCGGCCCTGGCTGTCGATCGAAGCGGCCTATGTGGCGAAAGGCTCGGCGCGGCCGGAAGAAGCGTTCCGCCTGGCCGCCTATCTGGCCGGCCCGCAAGCGGGGCGTGTGCTGGCGGTGGAGGGCGGCCAATTGCACGCCGCCGCCGCTGTCTACAGCGATCCGGCCGTGCAGGCCGATCCGATCGCCCAGGCATTCCGCGCCCAACTCGACACCGCCGTGCCGCTGCCGAATGTGCCGGACATGACGCTGGTCTGGTCGCCGGCGGACAAGGCGCTGAAGCGGCTCGTCAAAGGCGAAGCGACGCCGGCGGCCGCATGGGGTGAAGCGCAGGCCGATGTTGTCAAGTCCATTGCAGCGCTGCGGGGGCGGGCATGACCGGCGCACCGATGGCGGAAGAGGTCGCCTTCGGGCGCGTCGATAAACTCGGGCTGCCGCTGGTGCTCAGCGTCGTGGCCGGCTGGTTGGTTTTTGTGGCGCTGGCGGTGTTCCTGATTGGCGGGGCGGTGCGCGATGAGGCCAAGCGCGAAACCGCCCAACGCGCCTTGTCGAGCGCCTATGCCTTGGCGGCGGCCGTGGAGGCGCGCGGGCCGGATGCGGCGGGACAGCAAGCCGTGCTCACAACTTTTGTGGGCCAAACGCCGGGCGTGATGGCCGCAAGGATCGTTGACGCGCAACGGCGCGAACTGGCGGCGTCGACTGCTGCAGCGGATGTGCGCGATGCGCCGGCGCCGCGGGCGCTGAAGCCGGTGGAGAAGCAGCTCTATGATCGCGCGCGCGCCTTGGCGGCGGCGCGGATTGCCAATGAGGAAGCCAGCGGCCCGCCGCAGGCCACGGCCCGCGTCGTCGGCGATGCGCGTGCGGCATCCGCAACAGTGCTGTTGGGCGCAGCACTTGGCCAAGCGCGCACGGTGGAATTGTCGTTTGAAGGCGCCGCTGCCGAGCCCATCGCGCCGGCGTTTGTCGCCCCGGCTTTGGCCGGCTTGGCGATCATTCTGCTCTTGCTGACGGCTGCACCTGCGCGGTGGCGCCCTTTCGCGGCGACGGCGCTGCTGGCTTTGACGTGCGCCGCTCTGACGATAACCCAAGCTCGCCTGCATCAAGACGCCGCTGTGACGCGCACGGAAGCCGCGATTGGCGATACGGTCGATCATGTCGCGCTGGTCTCGCAGGGCCTGGGCGGGGCGCAGACGCCACTGGACCGCACGGTCGATGGCTTCTCAGCCGGCTCTGAGCGGGTCGTCGCGCGGATGGCGCAGGAAGCTGCGGTTGGGAGCAGCCTCTATGCCGCCGGGCTTTTGGCTCTGGCGATTGCGGCATTCGGCGCGTTTGGCTGGGCCGCGCGTGTGGCGGCGGCGGTGCGTGAGCATCGCACGGCCTATATCTATATCGCACCGGCGATGATTGGGCTGATCCTGCTGTCGTTTTTTCCGTTCTTTTACGGCCTGGGTTTGAGCTTCACCAACACGACCTTGCTCAATCAGGATCAATCGATCGCACAGCGTTTTGTTGGGCTGGAGAACTATGCCCAGATCCTGGGTGACTTTGATTTCTGGAAGGGCGAAGCCGGCAGGCGGGCGCTGGACTATTCGAACTTCTACTGGACGCTCGGCGTCACACTGCTGTGGACGATCGCCAATCTGATTATTGGGGTTGGCGTCGGGCTGGCGCTGGCGCTGGCGCTGAACACCAAGGGGCTGAAGTTCGCAGGCGTCTATCGGGTGCTGTTGATCCTGCCCTGGGCGGTGCCAAGTTATATCACCGCGCTTGCCTGGAAAGGCATGTTCCATCCGCAATTCGGCGCGGCCAACCAATTGATCCAGGCCTTTGGCGGGGCGCCGGTGGCGTGGTTTGACAGCTTCTTTCCCAGCTTCATGACTGGCGTAATCACCAATGGCTGGCTGAGCTTTCCGTTCATGATGGTCGTCTGCCTCGGCGCGCTGCAATCGATTGATGAGAGCCTGCATGAAGCCGCCAAGATTGATGGCGCCAGCGCCTGGCAGCGCTTTCTCCATGTCACGCTGCCGCTGCTCGCGCCGGCGCTGCTGCCGGCGGTGGTGGTGTCGGTGGTGTGGACGTTCAATATGTTCAACGTGATATATCTGGTCAGCGCCGGGCAGCCCGGCGGGGCGACCGAAATTCTGATCACGCGCGCCTACAAGGTCGCGTTTGAGGAATATCGCTATGGCTATGCGGCCGCCTATTCGGCGGTGATTTTCGTGATCTTGCTGATCTATGGTTGGTGGCAGGTGCGGGTGACGAAGGCGACGGAGGGCGTGCGATGAGCGCGATGGCTGAGGCTGCGCCGGCGCGGTTTCGCGATCATGTTTGGCTGCATCTTGGCCTGACCGTGCTGATCGGCGTCTTGCTCTATCCGGTGTTGTGGGTCGTGGCGCTGGCCTTCAGCGGGGCGCAAACCCCGGCGCTCGCCGACCTGCCGGCGGACCCGGCCATGGTGGATCGGCTGCGCGCCTTGATCCCGTGGCCGCAAAAGCCGTCTGTGGCGAATTTCACGGGCGTGATTGTCCAGCAGCCGTTTCTGCAATGGATGGCCAACAGCCTGATCGTGGCTTTCCTCACCACGGTCATCGGCGTCGCTTTCGCTTGTACGGCGGCCTACGCATTTTCGCGCTTTAAATTCGCCGGTCGAAACACCGCGATGATGATGTTCTTGGTGACGCAGATGTTTCCTGGCGTGCTGATGCTCACGCCGCTCTACATCATCGTCGCGGGCTGGCTTGGGCTGTCGAACAGTTTTCTCGGGCTGGTGCTGGTGTATGCCGCCACCGCGATCCCGTTTTCGGTGTGGATGCTGAAGGGTTATTTCGACACTATTCCGATCGAGATCGAAGAAAGCGCGATCATGGATGGCTGTCCGCCGTGGCGGATCTTCGTTTCGATCGTGTTGCCGCTGGCCGCGCCCGCGATCGCGGTGACTGCGCTGTTCAGCTTCATGACGGCTTGGAACGAATTCATCCTGGCCGCGACCTTTATCGAAGACGAGATGGCCTATACCGCTCCGATCGGGCTGCGCTTCTTCGTCAGCGAATATGCGTCGCAATGGGGCTCCTTCGCGGCCGGCTCCGTTTTGGTGTCGATCCCCGTCGTGGCGTTGTTTTTGGCCCTGAACCGCTTCCTTGTATCCGGGCTCACGGCCGGCGGCGTAAAGGGCTAGCCCGCGCCGATGCGCCGACCATCCGCCCGCCTTGAGGATCTGGCCCAGCGCGCCGGTGTGTCGATCTCGACAGCCTCGCGCGCACTGAACGATCATCCCGGCGTCAATCGGCGCACGAAACAGACCATCTGGCGCATTGCGCTGGAACTCAATTATCCGTTCAAGCGATCGATGGCGGCTGGGCCGATCGGTGCGGAAGCCGTTATTGCGCTGGTTGTGCCGCGGCCCCAGGCGCGCGACGCGGCCCGAACAGATCCGTTCCTGAACGAATTGATTGCCGGGGTCGCCGCGGGCGCGCGTGAACGAGGCTGCGATGCGCTTCTGAGCCATATGTCGCCGCAAAGCCTCGAGGACCTTGGCCATGCGATGACGACAAGCCGGGCCGAGGGCGTCATCTTCCTCGGCCAAAGCCTCTTGCACGGCGCGTTCAATCGCCTTTCGCAGAGGCACGGCAATTTCGTTGTGTGGGGTGCGGCGATGGCGGACCAGGCCTATTGCTGCGTCGGCAGCGACAATGTCCTGGGCGGGCGGCGCGCGACGCTGCATCTGGCGCGTCTGGGGCGGCGCAGGATCGCCTTTCTTGGCGACACGTCCGCAATCGAGGCGCTGCAACGCTGTGGCGGCTATCTCGAGGGTCTGACGCAGGCGGGATTGCAACAAGACCCCAACCTTGTCGTGCAGGTTCATTTTGAAGTCGCGTCCGCGGAAAGCGCAGTTTTCGCGATGCTGCGGCAAGGCCTGCAGTTCGACGCGATCGTCGCCGCGAGCGACCTTATAGCGCTGGGCGCCGTGCGGGCGTTGCGCCAGGCCGGCCGTCAGGTTCCGCAGGATGTGTCAGTGATCGGCTATGATGATGTTGGATTTGCGCGTCTTGGTTTTCCCGCCCTGAGCACGATTGGCCAGGATGGCGCCTTCGCCGGGCGCCTGATGGTGTCCAAGCTGCTCGACGGGGGCGGCGCGGCGGAAAGTCTTTCGGAGCGACTGCCGACTGACCTGATCGTTCGCGAGTCATGTGGCGGCTAGTCTTACCGCCCTGCAATTGGCGCCGATATAATCTTCATGACGCGGCAATTGCGCCCCGGCGCGTTGATAGATTGTTCGCAGGCTGGCCAGCACATCGTTCAGGTCGTCCGGACTGAGCGTATCCGCCAGACGTGAGGCCGCGCGCGGTACGATTCCCTGGCCGAGCAGCACCTGCACCCAGCTCATTTCCTTGAAGAGATCATCGGGTTCGCTAAGCACGCGGCCGTGTTCGCGGAAAAAGGCGATCTTGCGCGCCAGGCTGTCGGGGATTTCCATGGTCCGGACATGGTTCCAGAACGGCGTATCCGTGCGCTGTGTCGCCTTGTAATGCAGAATGATGAAGTCCCGGACGACTTCGTACTCCCGGCGGGACTGGCGATTATACTCGGCGATCTCGACGGGATTGAAGCCCTTATCCGGAAAGTTCACTAACAGGCGTGTGATGCCGGTTTGCGCGAGATGAATGCTGGTTGATTCCAGCGGCTCCAGGAAGCCGGAGGCAAGGCCAATTGAAACACAATTCTTGATCCAGGATGTGGCCCGCCGCCCCGCCGCGAAACGCAGGCGGCGCGGTTCGCCCAGCGGCGCGCCGTCAAGATTGGCCATCAAGGCCGCACGCGCTTCGTCGGGATCAACAAAGCGGCTGGAGAAAACGTAGCCGTTGCCGATCCGGTGCTGCAGGGGAATGCGCCATTGCCAGCCGGCCGGGCGTGCGGTCGCCCGGGTATAGGGCGTAAGCGGACCGGCTGACGCACAGGCAACCGCCCATGCCGAATCACACGCCAGCCACTGGCTCCAATCTTCAAAGCCGGACCGCAGCGCGCCCTCGATCAAGAGCGCGCGAAAACCGGAGCAGTCAATAAAGAGATCGCCGCTGATGACCTCGCCGCTGGCGAGACAGAGCGATACAATAAATCCGTCTTCGCCTCGCTGATTGACGCGGACGATCCGCCCCTCGGTGCGCTGCACGCCCCGGCTTTCGGCCAATCTGCGCAGGAAGGCGCCATAGAGCGCGGCGTCAAATTGAAACGCATAGGTTATGCCTTCAAGGCCCGCGCCCGGGATCTCATCGACCCGGGCAAAGCGGTTGGCCCGCGCCGCCAGATCGTTCAGGCTGAAATCCCACAGCGAGCCGCCGGCGCCTTCGAGATGGGCGCGCAGCCAGTATTGGTAGAAGGGGAGGATATCGAGCGGTTTGCCGAACGGTCCAAACTGATGGCTGTAGCGATCGCCCAGGCGCGCCCAATCGACGAACTCAATCCCGAGCTTGAACGTGGCCTCGCTCGCCCGCATCATCTCGTTCTCATCGAAGCCGAGGAATTGGTTCATGGCCAGCATCGTGGGGATCGTCGCCTCGCCTACGCCGACGGCGCCGATTTCGTCGGACTCGATCAGGCGCACATTCACCAAACGGCCGAAAGCGCGCGACAGCATCGCTGCCGCCATCCATCCCGCTGTGCCGCCGCCCACGATCACGACATCCTGAACCGCCGATTGCAGCATGGGGGCCTTTCACTGATTTCCGTCTGCGCCGCCGCCGACGAGCGAGCCAAGGAAAGCGCTTATCGCCCCTGATTGGCCAAAGCAATTCGTTCAGTACTCTGACGGGCTGCCGAGTACGACAGGCGCGTGCGGCTTGCCCGATGCAAATGTGCGGCTAGGAGCTGCAAAATTTTGCAAAGCCGGCGCCGGGCGGCTCGTTCGCGTTGCCAATTTGCCACGCTTGGCGCCAGGCGCGCTGTGCGCAGGTCGCGAGGTGTTGCGATTACAGGATTGTGATCTTATAGGTAGACTGGAGCAATCGCGGCCGAAAAGAGTCGTTAATCGGTTGCGCGGAGGAGGGCACATGCTGAGCGTGTTTAAATCGGATATCGAAGGCGGCAGCTTCCGCAAATTTTTGCTAAATTGCACGACGCTTTTTGCTCTTTCCTCAGTGGCGGTTGCTGGTCAGGCGCTGGCTCAGTCCGAGACCCCGGCCCCGGCTGCGCGGCAAGGCGCCAACGAGGCCGAGGTTATTATTGTCGGCATCAGGAAAGGCATTCAGGACGCCATTTCGGCAAAGCTGACGGCGTCGTCGATCGTGGAAGTCATATCCGCTGAAGACATCGGCAAGCTGCCGGACCAGTCGATTGCCGAGTCGATCGCCCGTTTGCCCGGCATCGCCGCCCAGCGCGACAAGGGCCGCGCCCAGACCCTTTCGATCCGCGGACTCGGTCCGGACTATTCGGTGACAACCTTCAACGGCCGCGAGCAGGCCAGCACGAACGACAACCGGACCGTTGAGTTCGATCAATATCCGTCCGACATCGTCGCACAGGTGAAGGTCTACAAGACGCCTGACGCCGGCATGACGTATCAGGGCCTCGCCGGAACCGCCGATATCCAGACGATCCGACCGCTTTCCTTGCCCGGCCGGACGATCGCGCTCGGCGCCAAGTACGAGATGAACGGCAAGAAGGCGCAGGTCAACACGTTCGAAAACACCGGCCAACGGTTCAGCGCCACCTATGTCGACCAGTTCCTTGACCGGACCCTGGGTGTTGCGCTGGCCTATAGCCACGCCACGACGCCGTATCAGGCGGTGACCAACGAGCCGTGGGGCTATCCGGACTGCGGCAGCCAGTGTCGGCCGGCTGACGCGAGCAACAAGATCTTCGGCGGCGACAAGTCTGGCTACCAATCATCCGAATTCAAGCGCGATGCGATCATGGGCGTCGTCGAGTGGAAGCCAAACGACCGGATCGCGATTGTTGGCGATGCCTATCACTCGGATTTCAAGGAATTGCAGACGATCCGGCGCCTCGAATACGGGACGACCTGGGGCGCTGGCCAGTTGCAGCCGGGTTACACGGTCACCGGAAACCGGATTACCGCTGGCCAGTTCAACAATATCTGGACGGTTGTGGAGAATTACGCCACCGAGCGCGAGGCGAGCATCGACAATTGGGGCCTGAATGCGAAATTCACCCCCACGGACAAGTGGACGTTCGAGGCCGATCTGAGCAATTCGCAGGTTGAGCGCACCGACGTCACGGTCGAGTCTACCGCCGGCACTGGCCCGAACCAGACGGGCGCCCGCGACACGTTGCGCTTCACCACCAATGGCGACGGCGTAACGCTGCTGACCAATGCGCTGAACTATGGCGATTATACGCGCATCTTCCTGACCGACCCGGGCGGCTGGGGTAGTGCGCTGAACCGTCAGGGCTATGTGAAGCGCCCAACGGTGAAGGATGAGATCAACGCATTGCGGCTGTCCGCAAAGCGCGGCCTCGACGCCATGTTCATCAGCGATGTCAGCGTCGGCGTGAACTATGCCGAACGCAGGAAGAGCAAGGATTGGTTCCAGGCCGAACTGCGCGGCCGTACGGCGGCCGCAGAGATCGTGCCGGTTCAGTTCCGCCGCGGCGTGTCGAGCACCTCGCTGTGGAACAATCCAAATGGCATTATCTCTTATGACGCGCTTGGCATGTTCAGGAGCGGCTATTGGAACGTCACCGATGCACGCGTCGATCCCAACGCCAATTCCGGCGACCGCACCTTTAGCGTCACCAATACGTGGACGGTGCGCGAACGTCTGACGACCCTGTTCGTCAAGTTCGATGTGGATACGGAAATCTTCGGACGGCCGCTGACCGGCAATTTTGGCGTGCAGAACGTCAGAGCCGAGCAGCGTACGGTGCAGGGCTATACCGATGGCACTACGGCGCCGGGTAATCCGGCCCTGTTGAACGTGCAGCGGGTGGGCGATGGGGCGACCTATTCGGACACGCTGCCGAGCATGAACCTGGCCTATAAACTTGCTGATAGTACCCTGTTGCGCTTTGCGGCGGCCAAGACGATTGCCCGTCCGCGGATGGACAATCTCGCTGGCGGCGCGAGCTACAACGCGATCGCTAACTCGGTGGCGCCGCCGACATCCAACGGCGTCGCCTATTATTGGAGCGCCAGCGGCGGCAATCCGCGCCTGGAGCCCTGGCGGGCGACATCCTATGACCTATCCCTGGAGCATTATTTCGGCAAGAAAGGCTACGTGTCGTTGGCCGGCTATTACAAGGACCTGGAGACCTACATCTTCAACAAGTCCGTGCCGGTCAATTTCTCCGGCTTTCCGGTCCCAACGCCAGCCGCCAATTATACCCTGGCGGCGGCCAACCGGCGTGGTTTCTCTTCATCGCCGGCCAATGGCGAAGGCGGCTGGATCAATGGCGTGGAATTCACGGCCTCCGTGCCGTTCGACCTGGCGTTTGAATCGCTCGACGGGTTTGGCCTTGTGTTCAGCTATGCGAGGAACAACTCGAAGATAACGCCGGATGGCACGAATTCGGTGCCGCTGCCGGGTCTTTCTCCGGAAGTGATCAATACCACGTTATATTTTGAAAAGTATGGATTTTCGGCCCGGATCAGCCAGCGCAACCGGTCCGAGTTCATTGGCGAAGTGCCGAATTTCGACGGCAGCCTCGCCACGGGAAATTTCGTCGGCTCGGAGAAAGTTCTCGACGCCCAGATTGGCTACACCTTCGGCGGCGGACTTCTGGAAGGGCTTTCTCTGAACGTCTCCGCCACCAACCTGACGGACCAGCCGTTCCGCTTCTATCAGGGTGAGGGAAATTCCCAACAACCGCTCAAGTACGAAAAGTACGGCCCGACATATTTGTTCTCGGTCGGCTACAAGTTCAGATAGGCAATTCCTGGACGACGATGGGGAACGCCTGCCGGGAGACCGGCGGGCGTTCCTGTTTTCAGGGTAGGGAGATTGCACAATGGGCGTTTCGATTCGATCTGTGGTGATCGTTGGCGGCGGCTCAGCCGGGTGGATGACGGCTGCCGCCCTGGCCCGCGTCTTTTCGCCCGCGCTCTCCATCACGCTCGTTGAATCCGAAGAGATCGGCATTGTCGGCGTGGGTGAGGCGACAATTCCCCCGATCGCGCGCTTCAACCAGATGTTGGGACTGGACGAGGACGCCTTCATTCGCGAGACGCGAGCCACCTTCAAACTCGGCATCGAGTTTCGCAACTGGGGAGAGCGCGGCGGGCGCTACATGCATTCCTTCGGTGAGGTCGGTCAGGATCTCGCCTATATACCCTTCCATCATTATTATTATCTTGCACGGGCTGAAGGCGATGTGTGCGGCACGCTGTGGGACTATGACGCCAATACATGCGCCGCATTCGCCGGGCGGTTCGCGCGCCCGGCTGCGGACCATGCCGCGATCATGTACGCCTTCCATTTCGATGCGGCGCTTTATGCCGCTTTCTTGAGGCGATACGCCGAGGGCCGGGGCGTCACCCGCCGGGAAGGCACGATTGTCGATGTGGCGCTTCATGGTGAGACCGGCGATGTGCGGTCCGTGAAGCTTGCCGATGGGGGCGTGATCGAGGGTGACTTCTTCGTCGATTGTTCGGGATTCCGCGGTCTGGTGATCGGCGAAGCGCTGAAGACGCCCTATGAGGATTGGCGTCACTGGTTGGCCTGCGACCGGGCGCTTGCGGTTCCAAGCGCCCGCGTCGAAGCGCCGACGCCCTACACGCGCTCCACCGCCGAGGAGGCCGGCTGGCGCTGGCGCATTCCGCTGCAGCATCGCACCGGCAATGGGATTGTTTATCCGAGCAGCCATCTCGACGACACCCGTGCGCAAGAACTGCTCATGGCCGGCCTTGATGGCGCCGCGCTTGCCGAGCCACGGCGGCTGCGCTTCACGACCGGGCGCCGTCGCAGTTTCTGGGTGAAAAACTGTCTGGCGATTGGGCTTTCCGGCGGTTTCCTGGAGCCGCTGGAATCAACCTCCATCCATCTCATTCAATCCGCGATCGAACGGCTGATCATTCTCTTCCCACGCATGGGCGATAATGAGCGATTGCGCCGCGAGTTCAACGAATCGGCCATTGCGGAGATGGAATTCATCCGCGACTTCGTCATCCTGCATTATCATCTCAATCAGCGCGCAGGCGAGCCATTCTGGGATTATTGCCGACATATGTCCGTGCCGGACAGCCTTACCCATCGGATCGAATTGTTTCGCGACGCCGGCGCCATTCATGCCCCGCCGTTCGACATTTTCCGGTTGCCGAGTTGGCTGGAAGTCATGGCGGGCCAGGGGCTCAGGCCGCGATCTGTGCATCCCTTCGCACACGCCGTCACCAGGGCCGACCGGTCGCGCTTTCTGGCGCAGCTGCGCGAAGGGGTCACAACTGCCGTCGCCCGGCTGCCAACCCATGAATCCACAATCAACCGCATCGTGTCAGGGGGGCGATGATCGATGGGCGAGGCCAGCGAAGATGTCTTTCGCTTCAACCCCAAAGCCAGCGTGACGCTGCATCGCCTTGGCGCGGAAGCCATTCCGCTTCTGGTGATCGACGATGTTTGCGCTGATCCCGATGGCGTCGTTGCGTACGCCAGCGCAAGTGAATGGGCCGCCCCAGACGGCACATATTATCCCGGTCTCAATGCGCCGCTGCCGGAAGCCTATGCAGACCAAATCAGCATCCATATGCGCGGCAGTCTGCAGCGCGCGTTCGGCCTTGATCAGAGGCGTGCATTGATCTGCCGGGGCTTTTTCGCACTGGCGACATGGAGCCTTGCGGAATTCGGCCCGTGGCAGCGCATCCCCCATTATGATCACGCGACCCCAGGCGTTCTTGCAATGGTGCATTATCTGAGCCGGACGTCTTATGGCGGAACGGCGTTCTTCCGCCATGATGCGACCGGTTTCGAGCACATCAATGAAAGCCGGCGCGCGCCCTATCTGGATCTGGTGGCGCCGTGGCTGGACGCGCACAGCGCCCGGCTGCCCGCGTGCGTCGGGCCGACGACGCCGGGTTATACGATGCATAACGCCGTTGCGTTTCAGTTCAATCGCGCGGTCGTTTATCCAAGCGCGTGCCTTCACTGCGCCTTGTTTACCGACACGCCCTTCAGCACGGATCCGCGGCGCGGGCGCCTTACCGTCAATACATTTCTTCAAGCTGGCTGATTGAAGCCGCACGCCAAACGCAGGAAATCCGTGTGAAGCGGCGCTGCTTCGGCGCGGGCGGCGATATCGGCGCGAAGCTTGGCCGCCACATCTTTCAATTCGCCGATGTCGAACCGGGCCATCCATGGCGACACCTGCTCCGGGGCAACGCCAAATCCCTCGAACATGCACACCCAGCTGGCGTCAAAGAAACTCTCCAGATCGTAGCGCATCAGCGCGCCCGACGCGCGAAAAAAGTCCAGCCGGTGCTGCAATGTATCCGGCAAGGCCATGGCGCGGCAGTGATCCCACAACGGCTCACCCGTGCGGCCATTCGCGCTGTAATGCAGAATGATGAAATCGCGAATGCGTTCATAAACGCCGGTGACAAACCGATTGAATTCCTGGGCGCGGCGCGGATCGCTCGGCGCAGGCGGCCACAGTTCAATGAGCTTTTCGATCGCCGCCTGGATCAAGGTGATGCTGGTCGATTCCAGCGGTTCGAGAAAACCCCCGGCAAGGCCGATCGCAACGCAATTGCCGACCCATGATTTCTCCGCAACGCCCGGGCGGAAGCGCAACCGATTGGCCGGTATGGCAGCTGCGCCTTCGAGTTCCGCACGCAGGAATGCTTCGGCGTCATCATGACTGATGTGATCGGAAGAATAGACATATCCGTTGCCGATGCGATGCTGCAGCGGGATCCGCCATGTCCAGCCGGCGGCGCGGGCACGGGCGCGCGTGATGGGCGCGATATTGAGCGGATCGGCTGGCAGGCACGGCATCGCCACGGCGCTGTCGCACAACAGCCATTGGCGCCAGTCCCTGTAGCCCGCGTTCATCGCGCCCTGAATCAGCAGGCCTCGAAAGCCGGAGCAGTCGACAAAGAAATCGCCTTCCTGAACGCGATCCCCATCCAGGTGCAGGCGGGTGATATCACCGCTTTGCCCATCGCGCGCGACGCTGACGATATCGGCATCAATATGGCGCACGCCGCGCGCGATCGCATAGTCCTTAAGGAAGCGCGCAAATCCGCCGGCGTCAAAGTGGATCGCCCAATCATAGATTTCAAAGTCGACGCGCGGATGGTCCGCCGCAGGGGCAAACCGGTTGCGATACGCCAGTTGCGTACCGAGGTTATAATCGTCCAGCGGATGGGGCTCGCCAGCCTTGTTAAGCGTCCACCACAGATGATGAAAGGCCGCCGGCCCGGCGGTAAAGCCATACTGGCCGAAGGAGTGGCAGAAGCGCCGGCCCTCGCGCGCCCAGCCGTCAAACACGATGCCGAGCTTGACCGTACCATTGGTCGCCTTCATCACGTCCGGCGCAGTCAGGCCAAGGCTCTGGAAGTAACGCCGAATGGCCGGCACAGTGGCCTCGCCCACGCCGACCGTGCCGATCCTTGATGATTCGATCAGCGTAATGTCCATGCCGAGGGCGCCAAGGTTTTCACTCAGCGATGCGGCCGTCATCCATCCCGCCGTGCCGCCGCCGACGATCACCACGCGTGGACTGGCGCGACCGGCCTTTGTGCTTGTTTGCCCTGTCATGCCCTTGGCTAACATGCTGCGCTGGGCTTTCAAAGCGGGCTGAGGCAGACTGAGCCGGTCCAGGGCGGGCCAAGACGGATCTGGCCGGCCTGCCTGGCCCTCATCGCCTCACCGCTGCGTCCGGACAGAGATGACCGATGTCTGTCCAGGGATATCTGCAATATCTGTTTTCCCGCCCGCTGGTCGAAGCCGCCGCACGATGATCGCTGGCGCTGCATCCGCGGCCGCTTTGGCCGCTGCCGAGGCGACCGCCCATTTCTTCGCCACAGCCGTGGATATCGGCCTCGGTCAACGCATCTCCGCGCGCGAAGCGAATTGGCGCTGCGGCGCGATCGTCTATCAGGTGATCGTCGATCGTTTCGCGCCGAGCGCCAGTCTTGAGGCCAACTCCGCGCTGTAAGCTGTGCCGCGGCGCCTGCGCGATTGGAAGGAAACACCGACAAAAGGCGCGTTCAATGTCGCCGCAGGCAAATGGGCGCACGAATAGGATTTCTGGGGCGCAGACTTGAAGAGCACAGCAACAAAGCTGGATTATCTCCAGGCCCTTGGCGTTGATGTGCTCTATCTCAACCTGATCCATGCTGCGCTGACCAACCACAAACATGATGCGCAGAACTACAACGAAGTGACGCCCGAATATGGCGGACGCGCGGATGTAAAAGCGTTGGCGCAGGCGCTGAGCCGTCGCAATATGCGCCTTGTGCTGGATGGCGTGTTCAATCACATCGGGCGCTCCACGCCGATACTCATCGAGGTGCAGAACGATCCCTTCAGCCCCTATCGTGACTGGTTCTATTTCGATGCGCAGTGGGCCCACGGCTATCGCGCATGGGCCGATGTCGCCAATCTGCCGGAGCTGAACTGGGAAAATCCCGCGGTCCGGCGCTTTATCTATGCAGCGCCGCTCTCGGCGGCGCGCAGCTGGCTGAACGATGGCGTCGACGGAGGTGGCCAAGATGAAGCGGTGCCTGATCGAACGTGACATTCCCGGCATTGGCGGAATGTGATTGTGGAGCTCTGTGGCGCCGCGCGCGCCTCGAACGGCGCAATCGCCCAGCTGGGTGGAGCGGTGCAATGGCGGCACACTTACTTATGTGGCTGGCGACCAGGCCTTCTGCATCTATCTCGCGGAAAGCGAGGCCGCCATTCGTCAGCATGCGGAGCTGAGCGGCATTCCGGTGACCCGTGTCGTGGAAGTGCCGCAGATCATTGATCCGCTGACCGCCGCCAATTGACGGCGTGCGCCCGGGCTGCGGCGCTTCGGCGTTTTACCGGCTTCGCTGCCGCCCTGGCTCGGCCGTCGCTTCCGGGGAGGTCGAGACAGCCTGACCGGGCGCATGTGCTGATCGCGGAGCGCGCGGCTGACCGGCGCCGGTCGCGATGAGGTCGCCTGTGGCGGTCGCCGCATCCGGATCGTGCGGACCCGGCTGATCCTGGCCAATGGCCAGTCGCCGGCCCTGGCCTGCGCCTGAGGCCGGCGATATATGCGGCGCGGCCCGGGCTCAGGCCAGGATCGACGGCCATCTGGATCGCGTCGCTGCGGCGCGCGTGCGGTCCGGCGCGCTTCTCCGCCGCCGCAATGCCGCACGGGAGCCCAAGAGCACGGGAGCCCAAGAGCACGGGAGCCCAAGAGCACGGCCCCTGCGCAATCAGAGGGCGATGCGGCCGGCGCGCCGGCGCCGCCTGCGCCAATAGGGCCTGAAGGGCGCTCGCCTTAGCCCTTATTCGAGGGATCGCCGGATCTCCTGCTGCGCGCGCCACGCCGTCGCTCCCGACGGCCTGAACACGCCCGTCAGGCCGGGCGTGTTCAGGCCGAGCGTGTTCAGGCCGGGCGCCCTGGCCCAGCGCACGCACCTGAAACGTCACTGCGGTGCGCCTGTCTCACCAATATAGACGCGGTAACCCCAGGACGGCAGAGTGAGTTTGGCGCCGATCGCAAAGGTCGCGACCGCGCCGCTGAAGTGCTCGCGATAGGCCCCCGCGATCGGCCCATCCGTAAAGGTGACCGTTTGCGGTTCCGGCGACAGGTTGAACACTGCGAACACCTTATCACCCTGCGCCTGACGGTTGAAGCTGAACACCTTCTGCGGCTTGTCATTGACGATTTGCTCCATGTCGCCGCCCCACGGCGCGTTCCACAGCGCGCGATGGGCGCTCTTCAGGGCGATGAGGTTGCGGTACAAGTCCTCCATCGGGTCTTTCTTCCACGGGATCGGGTCGCGCTCGAAAAACGCGAGGCGTTTTGGATCACCGGCCTCCTGGCCGTTATACATCATTGGTATTCCAGCGCCGACGAACGAGAGCACAATCGCGGCGTCGGTCGCCGGCCCGAAGCGGTCGCGGGCGGTGGCGTCCCAACTGTTTTGGTCATGGTTGGCGATGTGGATCATGCGCATCGCTTGGCGCGGAAACGTCCAATCATTTTCAGCATAGAAGCCCTGGACGGCGCCGACATCGGCTTGGCCTTTGCCGATGCGATGCATGGCGTCGTTCCACTGCCAGGAATAAGTGGCGTTGAAGGCGCGATAATGCATATCGCGGTTTTGCGACTCCGCCAGCAAAAAGACCGGCTTGATCGGATCGAGTTCGCGACGCACTTGTTGCCAAAAGTCGAGCGGGACGAAATGCGCGACATCGCAACGGAAGCCGTCGACATTCATGTCCTTGACCCAATAGACCATCGCGGCCGTCATCGCGCGGCGCAGGCCAGGCTTGGAATAATCGAGGTCGATGATGTCGGCCCAGTCGGTCCATTTCGTGGAGTGGAAGTCGCCTTTCCAATCACGGCTATACCAGTCGGGGTGTTGGCTCGCCCAAGGATTGTCCCAGGCTGTGTGGTTGGCCACCCAATCCAGGATGACCTTCATGCCGCGCTGATGGGCCTCTGCGATGAAAGCGCGTAGATCGTCTTTCGTGCCAAACTCGGGATTGACGCCGTAATAATCCTGCACGGAATAGGGGCTGCCGAGGCTACCTTTGCGGTTTTCCGCGCCAATCGGATGCACAGGCATCAGCCACAGAATATCAACGCCGAGCGCCTGCAGCCGCGGCAATTGCCTTTGCGCCGCTTTGAACGTGCCCTCGGGCGTGAACTGGCGGGTATTGATCTGGTAGATCACCGCGTCCTTGGCCCAGTCGGGATGCTTGACGCCGAACTCGTCTTTGGGCGCATAGATATCGGCGCGCGCTACCGGTTTTTTCGGCGCTGCCTGAGCGGGCGCGCAGACAACAGCCAATCCGGCGAGCGCAACGAGGAGATGTTTCAACATTGTCCGTATCCGGAAGTTCAGAGTTTGCTGGAGAGCGGTTCGCGCACGAACAGCACGGCAATTGCTGCGAATGCAAATGACGTCGCCGCAATAGCGAAGGCCCAGATTGGATCATTGCCAAAGAAGGTGCGCAACAAGAACCCAAGCAGCGTGGCGGCGACAAGCTGGGGCACAACGATGAAGATGTTGAATATGCCCATATAGACGCCCATTTTCTGCGCCGGGACGCTACCGGCGAGAATGGCATACGGCACCGCGACGATTGCCGCCCAGGCGATTCCGACACCGATCATCGGCGCCCACAGCAAAGCCGGATCGCGGATCAAAATAGCGCCGACGAACCCCAGCGCCCCCATGGCGAGGCACACGCAGTGCAGCCATTGGCGATTGAGCCGCGCGGCAAGCCAGATGATCGCTAATGCGGCAAGCGCTGCGACGCCATTGCGGACAGAGCCCAGCACGCCCCACCAATTGCCGGCTTCTTGGAACGCTGCGCTGGCGGGATCGATGGCGCCATAATGGTGGGCGGCGATTGCCGCGCCGCCATAAATCCACATCGCAAACAATCCGAACCAAGTGAAGAATTGCACAATCGCCAAGTGCTGCATGGTCTTTGGCATGGCGAACAAATCGGTGATCACTTCCATGAACCCGTTATGGGTTTTTCCTTGCGCCTGCAACTGCGCAGCGATCAGTTGCAAGACGCCGAAACCTGCAATCAGTCCGGCAAGAACGAACAAGTCTTGCTTGAACTCGGTTGCACCAAGGAAGCTCAGCCAATCGGGCCGCGGCTGTTGCCGCGCTGCGGCGATGAAGGCGGCGAGCACGGCGCCGCTGATGAGCCATATCACTGCGCCTGATGCAAACGCGCCGGGCGCGCGCGGCGCGGTAGGCTCAGGCTGAGCGGATAATCCGTGTTCGGCGCGTCGCGCTGCTTCAAATGCGGCGAGTTGATCTGGCGAATATTCTTTCGATCCCAGCACCGTCCACAACACCGCGAGAAACAACGCCACGCCGCCGACATAAAAGGCAATGTGCACCGAGGCTGGCACAATGCCGGGCGCAGCAGTGTTGGCCACGCCCATCTGCGTCAAAGCCCACGGCAAGGCGCCGGCCAAAACCGCGCCGGCGCCGATGAAGAAACTTTGTAGGGCATAGCCGGTTGTGCGCTGTTCGTCGGGCAGATTATCGCCAACAAAGGCGCGCGTCGGCTCCATGGTGATGTTCAGCGCCGCATCCATAATCCACAAGGCGCCGGCCGCGATCCACAGCGTCGGCGAATTGGGCATGACAAACAGGCCCAGCGTCGCCAGCAAAGCGCCGATCAGGAAATAGGGACGCCGCCGGCCAAAGCGGCCCCATGTTTTATCGCTGAGATGGCCGATGATCGGCTGTACGAGCAGCCCGGTGAGCGGGGCCGCGATCCACAGGATCGGCAGCTGATCGATTTCGGCGCCGAGGCTTTGGAAGATGCGGCTGACATTGCCGTTCTGCAGGTCAAACCCGATCTGGATGCCAAAAAACCCGACGCACATCGTCCAGATTTGCCAAATCGATTGGCGCGGTTTTCCCGCCGCCTTTGGCGTCGATTGCGTCATCACTCCCCCGCGCCGCGCGAGCGGCTTTTCATTGCTTTGCGGGGAGCTTCTCACAGCGTCGCGGCCGACGCAATCATGCGGCCGGGTGAATTCGCATGGATTTGCAGGCGCAGCTCAGGCCTCTGCGACGCGCTCCACCGGCCGCCCGGCGCTGCGAAGCAAAAGCCGCAGCAGTGGGCCGGTCATCATGGTCGTGCCGATCGCCATCAGCACCAGCATGGTGAAAACATCCTGCGGAATGAAGCCGAGCGAGAAACCAATATTGAGTACGATCAGCTCCATCAGCGCGCGCGTGTTCATCAAAACGCCGAGGATGTTTGCATCGTGATGGGCGACGCCAGCGGCCCGCGCGGCGAGATAAACAGGAATGATCTTGGCGCCGACGGAAACCGCGAAGAACGCCGCGCACCATGCCCAGTCCTGCGCGCTATCAAGGCCGAGCATATTGGTGCGCAATCCGGTATAGGTGAAGAAGATCGGCAGAAAGAACACCAGCACGAACTGGCCAACCTGGCCGCGCCATGCGGACACGAAGGCGCCATGCCGGTGAAACAGGATGCCGAGCACGAACCCCCCGAAAATCGTGAAAATGCCCAGCGCTTCTGTGGCGATTCCGGCGGCGAAGATCATGCCGAGCACAATGGCGAGCAAAGGCGTCGGCACCGAATTGTCGGTGATCGGAAACTTCGTCACCAGCCAGTCGACAAGGCGGCTGACGCCAAAGAACATGACGACTGCAAACAGTGCGAGCCCGCCGAGCTGCACGCCAACATCTTCGGGCCGCAATGTGGCCGCCGCGAATGTCGCCACCGCGGCCAGCAGCACCCAGCCGACAACATCGTTGAGCGCTGCGGATGAAATCGCGATCACGCCAGTTTCCTGGCGATTGAGATTGTACTCTTTCAGGATGCGGCCGAGGATCGGCAACGCCGTAATGGCCAAGGCGACGGCGACAAACAGGCTATAGACCAACGGGTTGATGGCTGGGGCCAAAAGCGACGCGGTCGCTTGGCCGAGGGCAAAGCCGGAGCCGAACGGTACGGCGATGCTGGCGATGGTCACGAATGCAACGGCGCGGGTGTTCTTGGCCTGCTTCAAATGGGCAAATTCAAAGTCGCTGCCGATCTGAAACATCAGCAGAATGAGGCCGATCTGGCTGAGGATCTGAAGCGGCGGCGTGGCTTCTTTGGTGAACAGCGCCGCCGATATATCTGGAAACAGAAAGCCGAACAGCGATGGGCCAAGGGCCAAGCCGGCGATGATCTCACCGACCGCGCGCGGCTGCTTAAGCCGCACCGCAATTGAGCCGAACAGCCGCGCGGCCAGAATGATCACGATCAGCTGCGCCATCACGATGACGAGCAGATCTTCTTTTTTGGAAACAACCATGGAACGTCCGGACGCGTATCAACGCCTGTTGAATCGCCGCGCCCGGCTCAACGCGCAAGCAAAAATCGCAAGGGCGCATCGATGCGCGCGCGCCAGGCGGCCTCATTGTGGTCGCCGCCGGGATAGACGCGCAGCTGCAAGTCGCGCGCGTCCTTAAAGCCAAGCTCCGCGAACACGCGCGCCATCGCCTCTTGATAGGGGCCATAGCGCGAATCGAGATTGAGTGTGCCGTGGTCGGCCCACAGGCGCGTGCGCCGCGGGGAAAGGCCGGCGGCGTGGAAATAGCCGCGATAGGCGTTCAGCAGCCGGGGCCGCCATTGCGCAGCCTTGTCGACGATTCGCTCCTTGCGAATGGCAACGGGCCAATGCAGCGACAGGCAGGCGGCGGCGCCAAACACATCGGGCCGTTCAGCCACGCCATAGAGCGAGATCAAGCCGCCCATGCTGGATCCGGCCAGGAACGTATCGGCTGGACCCGGTTGCGTGCGAAACGCCGCGTCGACGAGCGGTTTCAGGTCTTCTGCGAGGAACCGGAGATAAGCGTCGCCCAGGATTGCGCCGCCAAACTCGCGCTCGACTTCGCCGCGGAGGGCTGGATCAAAAGCGCCAATCACTTTGGTTGGCGCATATTCCAAGCGGCGATCGTCTGTGCTCCACACGCCGACGATGATCGCCGACGCCACACCGTCCGCCGCCAGCCGGATCATCGCTTCGTCCACGCCCCAATCTGTGCCGGTATTGGCGATGCGCGGATCGAAGAGATTTTGCCCGTCATGCATATAGATCACGCGGTGGCGCGTGGCGGATGCGCCATAGCCGGGCGGCGTCCAGACTGTCACATGGCGCGTGGCGCGCAAATGTTTGGAAGCCACATCCAGCCAGACCGTCAGATCGCCGACCACGCCGCCGGCCTTGGGATCGGCCAGATAGACGCGCGAATCCTTTTTGAAATCGATCACGGTGATTTCACCTTTAGCGCCGGCGGCGATCGGCAGCTGGCTGTTGGCCATGACCGTACCGGATGGCCCCAATCCTTCGCGCGCCCAGGAGCCAAGGGTGACTTTATACTCGAACGCAAACCCAGCCGGCGCTCGCAAGCTGGCCGTGCGGCGCGTTCCGGTTCCCGCCATTTTGAGTCCATCCGGCTTCCACGGGCCCAGTGCGGGCAGATTGCCGGTCAGAAAAACGTCTCCGGTATTGGCCGGAACAACCGCCTCGATGGTGACGCTGACCTCATTCGCCGGACTGTCATGGGCGCAGGCCCCAATGGCGGCGAGAGCGGCTTGGGCGAGGAGGGTGCGGCGGATCATGCGCGCTCGTGCGGATTGGACGTCTTGCAAGCGTTGCATTTTCCTTGCGGACTTGGCCGCCGTCAAGGGCGTCGGTTGCGCGCTCCGCGGCGTCATCGGTTGAAAAAATGCAGAAAATTCAAATACTCTCTGCGCTCCCGGCCGCCCGTTCGGAAGGTGGACACGACTGCAAAACGGTGCAAAAATTCTCGCTGAGGATGGACAGCGGCAAATCGAAGGCGACGATGTCAATAGGACCACTTTGCGCGGGCGTGCTGGCCTTTGGGCTGGCGCTTGTCAGTCTTGCGGCGCAGGCCCAAGGCGCGGCGGGCAGGACAAGTTATCTCGATCGCCTGCCGCAGGACGAGATCATCTATTTCCTGTTGCCGGATCGCTTCGCCAATGGTGATCCGCTGAACGACCGCGGCGGCCTCAATGGCGACCGGTTGGCCACTGGATTTGACCCAACCGATTCCGGCTTTTTCCAAGGTGGCGATTTGAAGGGGTTGACTGAGCGGCTGGATTATATCCAGGCGCTGGGCGCAACCGCGATTTGGCTCGGTCCGATTTACAAAAACAGACCCGTGCAAGGAAGTGGTCAGAACGCTTCTGCCGGTTATCACGGATATTGGATTACCGATTTCCTCAGCGTTGACCCGCATTTTGGAACAAAAGCGGAGATGAAAACCTTCGTTGATTCGGCCCACAGGCGCGGAATGAAGGTGTATCTCGATGTGATCATCAATCATACTGCCGACGTGATCCAATATCGCGAATGCCCACCGGACCAATCGGGCGATGCGCCGGAGAAAAAGTGCGACTATCGCTCGATTGCGGACTATCCCTGGTCGCGGCGCGGCGGCGTGAACGGCGCCCCGATCAATAGCGGCTTTCGCGGCGACGGGCCAGCTGAGTTGACGCGCGAGAATTTCGCCAAACTCACGCGCTCAGATTATGCCTACACGCCCTATATTCCTGCTGGCCAGGAGCGCGTGA
Source organism: Hyphomonadaceae bacterium (assembly GCA_040381035.1). GTDB lineage: Bacteria > Pseudomonadota > Alphaproteobacteria > Caulobacterales > Aquidulcibacteraceae > REEB506. Next base: position 17,574 of record JBEIHY010000015.1, on the reverse strand, counting down.
AGAACCCGCCCTGGCTCAATGATCTGCAGCGCTACCACAATCGCGGCGAAACGACATTTGAAGGCGAAAACTCTCTGTACGGCGACTTCATCGGCAATGATGATTTGATGACGGAAGATCCCGTGGTCGTTGCCGGTATGATCGACATCTTCAAGCAGTGGATCAGCGATTACCGGATTGACGGGTTCCGCATCGATACAATCAAGCATGTGCGGCCAGAGGCCTGGCAAGCATTCATTCCCGCCATCGAAGCCCACGCCAAAAAGCTCGGCATCAAGCATTTTCACACTTTCGGCGAGGCCTACGCCTTCGAGCCGCACGAGCTGGCGCGCTACACCAAAGAATTCGCCATGCCGAGCGTCATCGACTTCGGTTTCCAACGCGCCGCGACAAACCTCGCCATGAAAGGCAAAGGCGCGCGTGATTTCGAACGCCTTTTCGACGCCGATATTGTCTATGCTAATGGCCCCGATACAGCGGCTATATTACCGACATTTCTCGGCAATCATGATATGGGTCGGATCGGGGGATGGCTGACCAAAGACTTTCCCGCCATGACGGATGCTGAGCGTGTGGCCCGGATTAAGTTGGCGCATGCCTTGATGATGTTTTCACGCGGCGTTCCCGTGATCTATTCGGGTGACGAGCAGGGCTTTGCGTCTGACGGTCACGACAAGGCGGCGCGGGAATCCTTCTTCAGAAGTCAGGTCAGCGCTTATCTCGATAACGATTTGATCGGCACGAATGCGACCCATGCGACGGATCGGTTCGACACCAGCCATCCGATCTTTCGCGCGATCGCTGAAATGGCGCGCTTGCGGGCAGAGCATGCGCCGTTGCGCCGCGGCAGGCAGGTGGTGCGCTATACCGATCGGGACGGCGGCGTGATGGCGTTGTCGCGGCTGGACCGGTCCACGGGTTGGGAATATGTCGTCGTATTCAACGCTGAAACAAGCGCGCGCAGCTTCAACATTCAGGTTGAAGCCGATTCCCGGCAGTGGCAATCCGTGCGCGGGACCTGCGCGCCGACAAGCTCGGCAACACCCTCTTATGCTGTGACGGCGCCGGCTTTGGACTATATCATCTGCCGCGCGGTCCGCCGGCCTTAAGGAGACCCGCTGTGGAGAGTTCCGAGCAGCGCCACACGGCCGGCGAATTCGTCCCCGTTGATGCGTTCGACATTGTCGTGTTCGGCGCGACGGGCGATCTTGCAACGCGTAAGCTGCTGCCGGCCTTGTTTCACCGCTGGCGTGATCGTCAGGTGCCGCGAGGCGCGCGCATCATCGCCACCGCCCGCGCCGAAATGACGACGCTCGCCTTCCGCGACATGGCGATGGCGGCATGTGTGGAGCATAATCCTGGCGAAGCGTTTGATCCAGCCCTGTTGGCGGCCTTTTTTGCTTTTGTCGATTATCACACCCTGGACGCGGGCGAGCTTGGCGCGGATTGGGCGGGGCTCGGGCAATTGCTTGATCCGAACCCGGATAAAATCAGGCTCTTTTACCTCGCTTTGCCGCCGGGATTGTTCGGGCCAGTCTGCGCCAACATTGCGGCCAGCGGCCTGAAAACCGAGAACACCCGCATCGTGCTGGAAAAGCCAATCGGTACGGATTTGGACAGCGCGCGTGCAATCAATGATGCGGTGGGGCGCGCCTTCCCAGAAAAGGCGATTTTTCGCATTGACCATTATCTCGGCAAAGAAACGGTTCAGAATCTTCTGATCCTGCGCTTTGCCAACGCGATGTTTGAGCCGGTGTGGAATGCCCGCGGTATAGACCATGTGCAGATCACGGTGGCCGAGACGCTCGGCGCAGGAAAGCGGGCTTCCTATTATGACGGCGCCGGCGCGTTGCGCGATATGGTGCAAAACCACCTTTTGCAGTTGCTCTGCCTTGTGGCGATGGAACCGCCGTTGGACCTCGATGCCGACAGCGTGCGCGATGAAAAGCTGAAAGTGCTGCGCGCCCTGAAACCAATCGCGCCGGCCAATATCCGCGACGTCACAGTGCGCGGCCAATATCGCGCCGGCGGCGTCGGCGGCGCCCATGCGCCGGCCTATGCCGAAGAGCTTGGCCGCGACAGCGACACCGAGACATTTGTGGCGATCAAGGCCGAGATTGAAAACTGGCGCTGGTCGGGCGTGCCGTTTTATCTGCGGACTGGCAAGCGGATGAGCGCGCGGCGGTCTGAGATCATTATCCAGTTCAAAGACGTGCCGCATGTCTTGACCGGCGCGGCGGCCGGCGCATTGCAGCCCAATCGGTTGGTGCTGCGCTTGCAGCCAGACGAAGCCGTGCGCCTGATGCTGATGACGAAAGAGCCGGGGCCCGGCGCGCTCAAGCTGCGGTATGTGCCGCTCAATCTGTCCTACGCCGATACATTCAAGGCGCGCTATCCGGATGCCTATGAGCGTCTGCTCATCGGCGTGCTGCGCGGCAATCTGGGCCTGTTCATGCGGCGCGATGAGGTTGAAGCCGCGTGGTCTTGGGTGGACGGCATCCTTGACGCCTGGGCCGGCGATAAAACCCCGGTCCACAAATACGCGGCCGGCGCCGACGGCCCGGCTGCGGCGGATGTGATGATCGCCGACGGCAAGCGATCCTGGTATGAAGAAGCGTGAGCGGCTTGCGTTCCCAAGGGTGATGACAATGTCGATAACTTCCCTCAACCTGCATCCGGTCGTGGCGCGTGTGACGGATCGCGTGCGCGCCCGCAGTGCGCCGACACGGGCAGCTTATTTGGCCCAGATCCGCGCTTTGGCGGATAAGCCTGTGCGGCGCACGACGCTGAGTTGCGGCAATCTCGCACATGGCTTTGCTGCCTGCGGCGCCGGCGACAAGGAAGCCCTGAAAGGCGGGGCGAAAGTCAATGTGGCGATCATTACGGCTTATAACGATATGCTCAGCGCGCATCAGCCGTTTGCGACGTATCCGGACGATATCAAGGCGGCGCTGCGGGATGTGGGGGCGGTCGGGCAGGTTGCGGGCGGCGTGCCGGCGATGTGTGATGGCGTCACGCAAGGCCAGGTTGGCATGGAGCTGTCGCTGTTCTCGCGCGACGTCATCGCCATGTCGACCGCGATTGCGCTCAGTCACGACATGTTCGACGCCGCAATTTGCCTGGGCGTGTGCGACAAGATCGTGCCCGGCATGTTGATTGGCGCGCTGCGCTTTGGCCATTTGCCGGTGATCTTTGCGCCTGCCGGGCCGATGACGTCGGGCCTGTCCAATCCTGAAAAAGCCCGTATTCGCCAACTCTATGCCGAGGGAAAAGCCAGCCGCGCAGACCTTCTGGAAGCCGAAAGCGCCTCCTATCACGGGCCGGGAACTTGCACTTTTTACGGGACAGCGAATTCCAACCAGATGCTGATGGAGATTATGGGGCTGCATCTGCCGGGCGCCGCTTTCATCAATCCCGGCACGCCTTTGCGGGACGCCCTGACCCGCGCGAGCGTACAGCACGTTGCCGGTTTGACCAATCAGGGCAAAGACTATCGGCCGATTGGCGAGATCGTTGACGAGCGCGCAATCGTCAACGCGATTGTCGGGCTGCACGCAACGGGCGGATCGACCAACCATACGATCCACCTCATCGCCATCGCGCGCGCGGCCGGCATCCTGGTCGATTGGGACGATTTTGACGCTCTTGCCCGCGCCACGCCTTTGCTGGCGCGGGTGTATCCCAATGGCGTGGCGGATGTGAACCATTTCCACGCCGCTGGCGGTCTCGCATTCGTCATCCGCGAATTGATCCAAGCTGGATTGTTGCACAAGGACGCGCGCGCCATTTCCGGCAGTGATCTGAGCGCTTATGCGGCTGAGCCGGTTTTGGAAAAGGCTGCCCTGGCTTGGCGTGCGCCGCCGGCAGTGAGCGCTGACGCCACAATTGTGCGCCCGGTGGCGGAGCCGTTTGCGCCCGAAGGCGGCTTGTTGCTGTGCCAAGGCAATCTCGGCCGCGCGATCGTGAAAGTCTCGGCCGTGAGGCCTGAGCATCGCACGATTGAGGCGCCGGCGATTGTGTTTGAAAGCCAATCGGCGCTGATCAAGCGGTTTGAGAGTGGAGATCTCAATCGCGATTTTGTCGCCGTGCTGCGCTTCCAGGGGCCGCAGGCGAATGGCATGCCGGAATTGCACAAGCTGACGCCCTCGCTCGGCGTGCTGCAGGATCGCGGCCACAAGGTCGCGCTGGTGACGGATGGGCGCATGTCGGGCGCCTCGGGCAAAGTTCTGGCCGCGATTCATGTCTCACCGGAAGCGGCATGCGGCGGCGCGCTTGCCAAGGTCCGCGACGGTGATCGGATCAAGGTCTGCGCCATGACTGGGGCGTTGGGAGCCCTTGTACCGGCAGCCGAATGGGCGGCGCGCACGCCGGCTATGTATGATCCCTTAAGCGCCGATCTCGGCGTCGGGCGAGAATTGTTTTCCGGCTTCCGCACGCTTGTTGGGCAGGCCGAAGAGGGCGCCTTGGCCATTCCGGATTTGGCGGTGGCTTCGCTGCGCGATCCGGCGGCGCGCGAAAAGGCAAAGCTTTCGGCATGAGCGGCGCGGATATCCTGGTCGCAGATATCGGCGGCACAAATGCGCGGTTTGCCGTCGCATCGCGCACGGAAGATGGTTATCGGCTGGCGCAGCAAGCGCGCTTTTCGGCGGACGCGTTTCCTCAATTCACCTCTGCGCTTGGCGCCTATGTCGCGCGGCTTGGCGCGTGTCCGCGGCGCGCTTGTTTGGCCGTCGCGGGGCCAATCGGGGAGGGTGCGGCGCAATTGACCAATTCGCCCTGGCGCTTGGCGCAACGCGATATTGAAGCCCAGTTTGGCTTTGCGCAGGTCGCACTCGTGAATGACTTTGCCGGCCAGGCCCGCGGCGCGCCGATGCTGGCGCCGGAAGATCGCGTCACCATTGCGCCCGGAACCGGCTTGGAGGGCGCTCCGATTGTTGTGCTTGGGCCGGGTACCGGCTTGGGCTTGGCGCTCCTCGTGCCAGCGGCGCGCGGCTTTCGCGTCTTGCCGACAGAAGGCGGCCACACCGCTTTTGCGCCCCAAACCGAGCTTGAGCGGCGCGTGCAGGCGCAACTGCAAAGCCGATTTGGCTATGTCTCCTATGAACGGGTGTGTTCCGGCATTGGCCTGGAGGCGGTTTATCAAGCGCTCGGCGACATGGCAGGCCAAGATCCACCCGCCCTCGATGCGGCAACGATCGCCTTGCGTCTGGACACGGACGAACTGGCGCGCACGGCGTTTGACATCTTCTTTTCTGCGCTTGGCGTCTTTGCCGGCAACGCCATTCTCGCCAGCGGCGGGCGCGGCGGGCTTTTCTTGAGCGGCGGCATCTTGCCGAAAAATCGCACCGCCCTGGCGGCGTCGACCTTCTTGGAGCGCTTGCGTATGCGCGGCCCGATGAGCGGCTATCTCGCCAATGTTCCGATTTGGCTGGCGTTGAGTGAGGAAACCGCACTCATCGGTGCGGCCGGCATGATGGACGATTTGCAGATTCGGTGAAAGCCATGCGCACTGTGGAAGAAATTACTGCACAGGCCAGCGTGATCCCGGTGCTGGTGTTGGACGATGTCAGCCACGCTGCGCCGCTGGCGGCGGCCTTGCAGGCGGGCGGCTTGCGCGTCGTTGAGCTGACGCTGCGCACGCCGGCGGCTTTGGCCAGTCTGGTGGCGATGAAGGAAGCCGCGCCTGATCTCATCGTCGGCATGGGCACGGTGCTGGATGGCGCCCAAGCGCAAGCGGCGGTGGCTGCCGGCGCTGATTTTCTCGTCAGCCCCGGCGCGACGCCGGACTTGCTGGCGCAGTTTCGCGCGCTGAACGTCGCCGCTTTGCCGGGCGTGGCGACGGTCAGCGAAGCAATGTCCGCGCGCGCTGCGGGCTTTCGCATGCTTAAATTCTTCCCCGCTGAGGCGGCCGGTGGGCCGGCCTATGTTTCAGCGATTGCGGGGCCGCTACCGGACCTTTCGTTTTGCCCAACCGGCGGCATCGGGCGCGAGCGCGCTGTGGACTATCTCCAGCTTCCAAATGTCGTGTGCGTCGGCGGCAGCTGGATCGCACCTGCGGGGCTTCTTGCCGCCGGCGATTTCACCGCGATTGCGGAAAACGCACGCTACGCGCAAAGCCTCAAGCGCCCCACATGAGCCGGATTGATTTTGCGACGAATGCCGACGATGCCGCCATCGTCAGCCACATCTCCGCCCTCATCACGGCGGGGTCGCCGGTGCGCTTGGCATTGGCGGGGGGGGCAACACCGGCGCCGATTCTCGCCGTGTTCGCCGCCAGCGGTCTTGACCTGTCGCGAACAGAGATCTGGCCCACTGATGAGCGGGCGGTCCCTCCCGACCATCCTGCGTCCAATGGCGCGGTGCTGCGGCGACTGTTTGCGGGCACGGCCGCCCAGATTCACGATTTGCAGCCAGGCCCTGCGCCGGGGCGGTTTTCGCTGGTCTGGATCGGTATGGGCATGGACGGACATATCGCCAGCCTGTTTCCGCGTCCCTCGATTCCCGTTGAGGGCGCCCCCGCAGTGATCGCGCTGACGCCAGACCCATTGCCGGCAGAAGCGCCCTTTGCGCGCGTCACGCTGAATTATGCCGCTTTGCTCGATGCTGACGAGATCATCGTGGTCGCGCGCGGCGCGGCCAAGGGCGCGCTCCTGCAATCGGCCGCACGCGGCGAAGGTGATTGGCCAATTGTTCGTTTGGCGCGCGCCGCGCAAAAGCCCCTGCGCGCTTTCTGGCGCCCATAGCCGTTAATCGGTCAGCAAGCGGCGCGCCAGATAGGCGCCCGTGCGCGCGGTGATCGCGCCCACGTCATGCGGCGGCGACAGCTCCACAATGTCGCACAGCTTGAGGGCGACGCGGCCGCGCGCGGCGTGACCCAGAACACGCCCGATGATGCGCTCCACGGTCGCCAGCGGTACGCCGCGCACGGCCGGCGCGCTGACGCCAGGGGCCTGCGATGTCGGCAAAACGTCCAGACAGACCGTCAGATAGAGAAGGTCATTTCGGGCCACAAGCGCGTCGATCAGCGCGTCGGCGGCGTGCGCGTCGGCAAGCAGCGCTTCATCCGTGACCACGCCAACATTCCAAGCCTGTGCCCGCGCGATCAGCCCATCGGTATTGGATTCCCGCGCCACCCCGAGGCAGACATAATCAAACCGAGCCGGGTCAAGAGCCTGGATCTGAAAGAAGGGCGTGCCGGATGTTCCGCCAGCCGAGCTGAGCGCCCGCAGATCGAGATGCGCATCAAGATTAAGAATACCGATGCGGTGAGTGGGGAAAGCGTCGCGCAGCCCGCAATAGCTTGCCAGGGCTGTTTCGTGACCACCTCCCAACACCACGATCCGATCATGCTGCGGTGACGACGACGCAAGAAGGCCGGCCATCGCGCCCTGCGCCGCTTCCAGATCGTCCGCGTTCGGCACAATATCGCCGAGGTCGCAGAAGGCAAAGTTTTCCGGCGCTGCGAGATTGGCCAATGCACGGCGCAACGCTGTTGGACCTTCTGCAGCGCCAATGCGGCCGTGATTGCGGCGCACGCCGATATCGCAGGCAAAGCCGGCTACGGCGCGCGCAGCCTGCGCCTGAACGCAGTGATGCATGCGCAAGGCGCGGGGGCCATCTTCAGGATCGCTGCGCCCTTGCCACGCAGGCGCCTGGCGCAAAAGCTGGGCGCTCATTCCAGGATCGCCGGCAGATCAAGGCCGTGTTCGCGCGCGCAGGCGATCGCGTCAGGATAGCCGGCGTCAGCGTGGCGCATCACGCCGCTGGCGGGATCGTTCCACAAAACGCGCGCGATGCGGCGATCGGCGTCCGGCGTGCCGTCGCAGCAGATCACCATGCCGGCATGTTGCGAAAAGCCCATGCCAACGCCGCCGCCATGATGCAGGCTAACCCATGTTGCGCCGCTGGCGGTGTTGAGCAGCGCATTAAGAAGGGGCCAATCCGACACCGCGTCCGACCCGTCGCGCATGGCCTCCGTCTCGCGATTGGGTGAGGCCACAGAGCCGCTGTCCAAATGATCGCGCCCAATGACAATCGGCGCCGACAATTCGCCGTTGCGCACCATCTCGTTGAAGGCAAGCCCCAAGCGATGCCGCTGGCCAAGGCCGACCCAGCAAATGCGTGCTGGAAGGCCCTGGAACTTGATCCGCGCCCCGGCCATATCGAGCCAAGTGTGCAGATGCCGGTCATCGGGAATGAGCTCCTTCACTTTGGCGTCCGTCTTGGCGATGTCGGCGGGATCCCCAGACAAAGCACACCAACGGAACGGGCCAATGCCGCGGCAAAACAATGGGCGGATATAGGCGGGAACGAAGCCAGGAAACGCAAAGGCGTCTTCCAGTCCCTCCTCGCGCGCGACCTGGCGGATATTGTTGCCATAGTCGAGCGTGGGTACGCCGGCGCGCCAGAAATCAACCATGGCGGCAACGTGCGCACGCATGCTGGCGCGCGCGGCGCGTTCGACGCTTTGGGGATCGCTTTCCTGCATGGCGCGCCACTGGGAGAGGCTCCATCCGGCGGGAAGATAGCCGCGCAGAGGGTCGTGCGCGCTGGTCTGGTCCGTCAGCAGATCTGGGCGCACGCCGCGATCATAGAGCTCTGGAACCAATTCCGCCGCATTGCCCAGGACCGCGATCGAGCGTGCTTGCTTTGCGCTGGTCCATCGCGCGATGGCTGAAAGGGCGTCATCGATCGATGCGGCCTTTTCATCGACATATCCAGTGCGCAGGCGGAAATCGATCCGTGTCTCATCGCATTCGATGACCAGACAAGAAGCGCCGGCCATGGTCGCCGCCATGGGTTGCGCGCCGCCCATGCCGCCAAGCCCGGCGGTTAATACCCAGCGTCCGCGCAAGTCACCGCCATAATGCTGCCGACCGGCTTCGGCAAAGGTCTCATAGGTTCCCTGCACAATGCCTTGTGTGCCGATATAAATCCAAGAGCCAGCCGTCATCTGGCCGTACATCATCAATCCCAGCCGATCGAGCGCGTTGAAATGGGCCCAGCTCGCCCATTGCGGCACCAGGTTGGAATTGGCGATCAGCACGCGGGGCGCATCGGCATGTGTGCGAAACACGCCCACGGGCTTACCCGATTGCACCAGAAGGGTCTGGTCGTCTTCCAAGCTCTGCAAACGATCAACGATCAAGTCGAAATCCCGCCATGTGCGTGCGGCGCGCCCGATGCCGCCATAGACAACCAGTTCGGCTGGATTTTCGGCCACGTCGGGATGCAGATTGTTCATGAGCATGCGCATCGCGGCTTCGGTTTGCCAGGACTTCGCGGTGCGGGTGGGGCCGGTGGGCGGGCTCACCGTGCGCGTGTTTTGCAGGCGATCAATCATGGCGATGCTCCGTGTACGGACAAATCGAGCCCGGCGCAGGCGAGAAGGCCGCGACCGCGGACCAGTTCTGCAGCCGCCGCAAGGCAAGGCGCCAGGAAGCGATCTTCGGTGAGTGGCGCAATGTCGCGATGGAAGCGCGCAAGCACGGCGCGCAGAGGCGCACTGGTTTCATCTGGCGCCCGAAAACCAACCCCGGTTGCGGCGCAGAAGACCTCAATGCCCAGGATATGAAAGAGATTATCGGCCATCTGCGCCAAACGGCGTGCGCCATGGGCGGCCATGGAAACATGGTCCTCCTGGTTGGCGCTTGTCGGTGTCGAATCGGTCGAGCAGGGATGGGCGAGATGCTTGTTCTCGCTCATCAGCGCGGCACTGGTGACTTCGGCAATCATCATGCCGGAATGCAAACCGGGTTTGGCCGCCAGAAACGGCGGCAGATCAAAGCTGAGCGCCGGATCGACCAGCAGCGCGATGCGGCGCTGTGAAATCGCGCCGATCTCGGCCATCGCAAGCGCGATGATGTCAGCGGCAAAAGCGACGGGCTCGGCGTGAAAATTTCCGCCAGAGACGATCCGGCCGCTGTCGATCAGAACGAGTGGATTGTCGGTTGCAGCGTTGGCTTCGCGGGTAAGCGTCAGAGCGGCGTGATCGAGGAGATCGATCGCGGCCCCGAGTACCTGCGGATGGCACCGCAGACAATAAGGATCCTGCACCCGCGGATCGTGTTCGCGGTGCGATTCCCGAATTGCGCTGCCATCGAGAAGTGCGCGCATCGCGGCTGCGACGCGAATTTGGCCGGGATGGCCGCGTAGCAGGTGAATTTCTTCGCTTAGTGGCTCGGTCGAGGCTTTGGCGGCGTCAACAGAAAGCGCGCAAGAGACCAGCGAAATGGAAGCGGCATGGCGCGCCTCGAACAATCCGGCCAAAGCATAGGCTGTGGAGAATTGGGTGCCGTTAATCAGTGCCAGTCCTTCTTTGGCGCCGAGCTCCAGCGGCGCAAGGCCGGCGGCCGCCAGCGCATCCTTAGCCGGCAGATGGGCGTCGCCCATCATGGCGTCGCCGACGCCAATCATGACGCCGGCCATATGGGCAAGCGGCGCCAGGTCGCCCGATGCACCGACGGAACCTTGCGCGGGGACAACAGGAAACACGCTGCGCGCTAGCATTTGTTCCAGCATGTCGATCACCTCAATGCGCACGCCAGACGCCCCTCGCCCAAGAGAGACCAGCTTCAGCGCGATCATCAATCGCACGATGGCGGTCGGTGTTGCCTGCCCCACGCCAGCGCAGTGCGACAGAATCAAGTTTCGCTGAAGGGCGGCGAGATCCTCGGCGGCGATGCGGATGCTTGCCAGTTTGCCGAAGCCTGTATTGACGCCATAAATCGCTGCCTCGCCTTGCGCTGCGCGGTGCAGTTTAGCCGCGCTGGTTTGAACGCGCGCGCGCGCAGCTGCGTCGAGCGCGGCGGGTGCGCCGGTGCGCCAGATTTGCTCCAAGCTATCGAGTGAAACAGCGCCCGGCGATAAGATCAACATTTGCGCCCCCCGAAGAATCGCATCGCCAAGGGTGCGCCGCCGATCGAATAGGTCAATTCAGCCGGGTCTGCGCAATCCCAGACCGCGATGTCGGCGCGCCAGCCTGGCGCAAGACGGCCGCAATCCGACAATCCCAGTGCGCGCGTCGCGTTTTCGGTCACGCCGCGTAGGGTTTCCTCTGGCGTCAAGCCAAACAATGTGGCCGCCATGTTCATCGCCAATCCGATATCTGTCATCGGAGAAGTTCCAGGATTACAATCGCTCGCCAGCGCAATGCGAATGCCGGCCGCGCGCAGCAGATGAATGGGCGGCTTCTGGCTTTCGCGCAGCGCGTAAAAGGCGCCGGGAAGCAGTACCGCGACGGTTCCGGCTTGCGCCATCGCTTCGGCGCCATCTGCGTCCAGAAACTCAAGATGATCGGCGCACAAGGCGCCGTAACGCGCGGCAAGCGCGGCGCCGCCTTGGTTTGACAATTGTTCCGCATGGAGCCGCACCGGCAAGCCAAGATCGACGGCTGCGTCAAACACCCGCGCGATTTGGGTCGGCGAGAACGCGATGGCTTCACAATAGCCATCGACCGCATCGACCAGGCCTTCGCCAGCAGCCGCTTGCAGGGTTGGGATGCAGATGGCGTCAATATAAGCATCTGCGCTCATGTCTCTGGGAGGGGTGTGGGCGCCGAGAAAACTTGTCCGGATGCGGACGGGTCTGTGGGCTTCAATTGCGCGCGCGCAACGCAACATCTTGAGTTCCGTATCGCGATCGAGCCCATAGCCGGACTTCACTTCGATGCACGTGACGCCGCTGGCGATCAGGCGGTCGATCCGACGCAGCGTTTGGGCGAGCAGGTCTTCTTCCGTTGCCGCGCGGGTGGCGCCAACAGTGGAACGAATGCCGCCGCCGCGGCGGCTGATCTCCTCATAGCTGGCGCCGTGCAGCCGCTGCTCAAACTCGGTGGCGCGCGTGCCGGCGTAGACGCAATGGGTATGGCAATCGATCAAGCCTGGCGTGACAAGGCGGCCGGCGAGGTCAATCGTCTCTCCGTCTGCGAAAGCTGGCGGCAGATCCTGCGCGGCGCCAATCCAGCTGATTTGGGATCCAGCTACTGCAATGGCGAGATCTGCGCGTGGTCGGTAGCCATCTTCTGGATCCATTGTGCAGATGCGGGCGTTGCGAAGGACAAAGTGCGCGCTCATGTGCGCGTGACCCGTGAGCGTGCGGTGTGCGGCACTGCGATCAAGCTCCCAACGCGGGCGAGAACATGGCGTGAACCTGTCTGCGCGCGACGCCGCAGAGTCTGCTCGATCGGTGCGCCGATGCAAGACCTGTTAGCGCATTCTCAACAAAAGTATCGTCGCGGGTTTGGGCCCGAAAATGCGCTGAATCGGTATTTGGGACGGCCTCCGGCCGGGGAGAGGCGGATCAAAGAGCGGCACGGCTGTTGTTCCACCGAACGGTATCTCCTGTCCTTAAAAGAAATCTAGAGATTTATTGAGGCGGCGGCATCGGCTTGCGCAAAGCTCACGCCGTAACGGCCAGGCTCCAGCCGCCATTTGGCGACTTCTGAATCCCACCAGCGCAAGTCGGCGAGCGGTATGCGCAGAAACACGCTGCGTCGCTCGCCGGCTTTCAAGGCAATGCGCGTAAAGCCCTTGAGAAGCCGTTTGGGCCGATCGCATTGAACGCCCGGCGGGGCAACAAAACACAGCACAACCTCTTGGCCGGCGCAGGCGCTTTCGTTGCAGACGGTGACTTGAACATGGAGAGCGTCGCTGGTGCGCTGCACTTTTACAGCGCGATAGCTGAACGCGGCATAGCTGAGCCCGTGACCGAAGCTGAACCGCGGTTGACGTTTGCTTTTTTCAAACAAGGTATAGCCGTGATAGGGACCGTAATCGATGCGGTCGGCGTCTTTGTCGAAGTGCGGATAATCTTGGGCGTGACGCGCAACGGTAAAGGGCAGCCGGCCTGAGGGCGACACATCGCCAAACAAGAGCTGCGCCAAAGCCGTGCCGCCTTCCATCCCGGCATAAAAGGTCTGCAGGACGGCCCCGACTTCGTCGATCCATTCTTCGACCATGACGGCCGAACCTGCGACGATGACGACGACCACCGGCTTGCCCGATTGGGCGGCGGCGCGGATCAACGCGATCTGCTCGGCCGGTAGCGACAAATGCACGCGATCACCCCCGATATCGCCGCGATCATTCACATGGCTTTGCGCTTGCACGATGGCGGCCAGCGCCGGGTTGTTGGCCTGCCCGAGATCAATTCCGCCACTGGGAATATATTCGCCTTCATCCTTGTGCGTGTAACCGGCCACGACGACGATCGCGTCAGCGGCGTCGGCTGCCTCAGCGGCGGCGGCGATGTCGCCCTCATCGCCCGTCAGAATATTTTGTTCGCCCAGGCGCGCTGACAAGCCTTGGAGGGCCGTCACGACATAAGGCGGGCGCACGTTCGAGGAGCCGCGATCGCCGGTGTTTTCAAGCGCAGCGAGTCTTCCAAGCACGGCAAGGGTCTTGATGCGGGCTGCATTGAACGGCAGGACAGCGGCGTTCTTGAGCAGCACGGCTGATTTCTGCGCGGCCTCCAGGGCGATGGCGATGTGGGCCGGTTGTGCAACCATGTCGGGCGTATAGTCCGGATACGGATCTTCGGCGCAGGCGAAGCGGAATTGCGTCGATAGAATCCGGGTGCAGGCGGTATCAATCACGTGCGGCTCGATCTGATGATCGCGAACGGATTGGGCCAAGCCGCCAAAGACAATCGGCTCTGGGTTCTCGATATCAAGACCGGCGGCGGCGGCGTAAACGGCGCGCAAACCAAATACCCAATCGGAGTGCACAAAGCCGGTAAAGCCCCATTCGTGGCGCAGGATGTCGGTCAGCAGCTTGCGATTCTGGCCGCAATATTCGCCATTCCACTGGTTGTAGGCGCTCATCACGCTGGCGCAGCCGGCATCAATAATGCGCTTGAAGTGCGGCAGATAGACCTCACGCATCGTTCGCCCGTCGCAGGCCACATCAACCTTGAAGCGCGCATTCTCCATCGAATTCAGCGCGAAGTGCTTGACGGTGGCGATGACATTGTGGGTTTGGATGCCGATGGCCAAGGCGGCGCCCATCTCACCAAGATGATGGGGATCTTCGCCGTACGTTTCTTGCGCGCGCCCCCATGCAGGGTGGCGCAAAAGGTTGACGCAAACCGCCCCAGACAAGGTGCAACCCTGGGCGCGCGCTTCGATACCCATCACCTCGCCAATGCGCCGCTCAAGGTCGATATCGAAGCTGGCGCCGCGCGCCATCGTGCAGGGAAAGCAGGTCGATGATCCGCGTGCGACGCCGCGCGGGCCATCGGTGAAGTAAAGCGGCGCCACGCCCAAACGCGCACAGCCCGAGCCGGCCGGATAGGGGGCAGCGCCCCAACGACGTCCGCTTTCCTGATAGATCCGGAAAAAGCCGGCGCCGGACATCATCGCGACCTTCTCGTCGAGCGTCGCTTCTTGCAGGATCGCGGCAATGGTTGTTGCAATTTCGGGCTCAGACATGCCTTTGCGCGGCGAGAGGTCAGGCATTGAATGATCCTTACGCGAATTGGGTGACGGTTGGCGCGGAGGGCGGCGGTGCTTCGGGCGGAAATGCGCAAGTGCGTAAAGCGCTAAAACGCACGCCTCGCTTGGCTGGGACTGGCTGCATGGGTCTATTGACCGGTGCGCAGTGTGATCGGGCCGACCGCGTCGATCCACTTTGGTTGATCGGGGGCGCCGCCGCCGAAGCTGAAGGGACCAGCCTCTGGCTCAAGAGCGCGGTAGCCGCCATCATAGTCCCAGGTGGTCAAGTAAATGCGCACGCCGTCGAGCGAGGCGCGCGAACCGAGTGATGCGGCAGGAAAGTCCAGCGTGATTTTTCGCGCTGGCGCGTCCACGGAGATCTTTGCCGCTGGACTGATCGCAACGCCTTCCTCTGTCGTGCTGGCTTTGGTGTTGGCGAACATCGCATTTGACCAGCCGTGCATCCGCAAACGATAGCGCCAGGTCATGCCGTCCGGCAGTTGGGCGTTCTGCAACGGCATCCAAGATGCGCCGTGCGCGCCGGGGATTTCGACGAACGCCGTCAGGGACAAATGGTCAAAGCCGTTCTGCGGGCTCCAGATCTGGGAGAGATCGCTCATGGTGATTTCCAGCCGCAGCGCGCCGCCGGCGGTGAAGGCGCGGACGCGGCGTATGTCCATGGTCCGCGGCGCAAAGCTTGAATGCGTCGGGTAGGTGTAATTTGCCCCGGCCGGGCCGGTATCATCGCCGGCGGCATCGCTGACATCAGCCACCAGCGCCCAGCGCGGCGAAACGCGAAACGTCCGCGTTTCAGAAATGCCGCCCGTTTCAGGCGCTAGGGCCACCACGATGTGCGCGATGTCTGGATCAATCAGAGAGGTGATGTCGACCGGCGCCCGCCATTGGCCGCGTGTGTCGGCGCGCACAGCTATTGCGGCATTCACATCTCCGTCCAGCACAACACGAACCTGGGCGCCGGGCGCCGCCGATCCGGATAAGGACACTTCCGCACCGCTCACGGTCGTCGCAATGGCGTCAATGCTCAGTCTGGACGGTGGCTCCGCGGCAGCCGGCGCCGTGGATCCGCCAACTTTCCAGACAAATCCGGAACGCGGCGGCACGGTCACGCTGAAGCTGCCTTTCGCGTCGATCTTCAGGTCCGGCGCTGTTCCATCAATGGCGAAAATGGGTAAAAGGGCCGCGCCCGGCGCCAGTCCAGTTGCAACATTTGCCAGCAAAATCGGGTGGTTGGCGTTGTTGACGACGACGAGCGCGTTGGCTTCGCCATTGCTCATCAGATAGGCTAATCCGCCCGGGCCCGCGGCGGCGGCGTAAAGAATACGTGGCGTCCCGCGGGAGAAAACGCGATTGTCGCGGCGCAGCTTTACGGTTGCCGCCGTGTAGCGATAGAGGGCGGCGTTCGGATCAAACCAATCCCGTCCCCGCGCGCCCCAGCCCTTGGCGAACATGGCTGCGCGCTGTTCGGTGAAGCCTTGTTCGGAGCCGTAATACAGCACCGGAATCCCCGGCAGGGTCATCATCAACAGTAGACCCTGCTTGTATCCGTCCACGCTGCCCCCGGCCAGGAACCGATCGACGTCATGATTGTCGAGGAAAGTGGGCATCAGATGCGGGCGCTTGTGGAGTGTCATCATGGAGTCAATGCGCCAAGCCAATTCCGCCGGCGCCCGCCCGCGGGCCAAAACATCTGACATTGCGCCATAGAGCGGGAAATTGATCATGCCGGGGGCGATCGTTTCGCTGCGCGGGCCGGTCATGTAGGCGTCGAGTTTGCGCGCCTTGTGATCTTCAAAAGGGCGATCAATCCCAAAGCCTTCGCCGAACACCAGAAGGTCTTTGCGACCGGTTGCGCGCGCGACCGCGTTCATGCCGGGCGCCTGAGCGTCGGTGTTGTGAATAAAGTCCGCGATCAGGTCCGGTTCGACATAGAAGGCGGTGTCGATGCGGAATGCATCGACTCCAGCTTCGCGCAACCAGAAGCCGTAGGCGTCGCGCAATGCCTTGCGCACAATCGGGTTCGTTGTGTTGAGATCGTCAAGCCCAGAGAGCTGCCACGTCAATTCCTGATTGCGGTTGGACAAGTCCGCGATCGTTGGCGTCCAATGATAAATTGCCGCCTTTGCGTCTTCGCTGCGATGCGGATCGTTCAACGTGAATGGCCATTGGGTGGGGTTTGCGCCGGGCGTGCTGCCAGGATTGCCGCTGCGGCCCCGGCCCGGATTGTCGGCTGGCGGCAGCGTATCATAGCTGAAGAAATTGCCGGTGTGGTTGAGAACAATGTCCTGCACCAGAAACATGGCGCGTCCATGCAAGGCGCGCGACAAGGCGCGATAGTCGTCGAGCGTGCCGACATGGGGATCCATGCGTTTGAAATGGCGCGCCCAGTAGCCGTGATAGCCGCCATAGTTCACTTGCGGGTCAAACCAGGCGTTCTCAACCGGCGGGGTGATCCACACCGCTGTAGCGCCGAGGCCTTGAATATAATCCAGCCGCTGGCGCACGCCGGCAAGATCACCGCCGGAATAGCGATTGCGCTGGGCCGGATCAAATTCGCCGGCGCCTTGGTCGTTGTTGCGCGGATCGCCGTCGGCGAAACGATCGGTGAGGAGGAAATAGATGATTTGATCACGCCAGTCCGGGGAGGGAACGTGCAGTGGGCCGCGCGCGGCCGGAGTTTCTGGCGCGGCCAAAGCCGGGGCCGTTGCTGCACTGCTGAACGCCAAAGCGAAAAGCAGCGTTCGTGCGATGTGGCCGATCATTGTGGCAAACTGGGATCTTGGCAAAGAAGTGGAAAGGCGCATCGCGACAAGATGCGGCGGCCAAAGCGCGTGGGCAAGCGCTTGTTGATCCGCGCCGCCTGTGCGCCCGCCCTGCGGCCGGTTGCCGGCAGGGCCAAATCCTAAATCGTTAACTCGCCATGACGGCAGCTCGAAATTCGGGGTTCATGTAGGCTTTCGCGCGTTTGCGACCGATTGACAGTTTTGAGGGCTCGCGCTTCAGGAGGTTGAGGGCCGCTTTGCGGATCAGCGCCAACCCTCTGGCCGAATGGTCTTTTCGGGTGCGGCAGCGGTCTTCGTCGAAGGCGACGTCGAGGACCCAATGAAGGTTATTCTCGATGCTCC
>JBEIHY010000014.1:0-58031 GCA_040381035.1 Hyphomonadaceae bacterium | reverse complement strand
TTGCGGCGCCACCCCGTCACCGCCGTCAGCTCATCGCGTATTCGACCCTTTTCGCGCCGCCCCGCGAGAGCATACCGCTCCGCCACCGCCGCTACGACCTCGCGCCGCGCGCCCATGCTGATCCCGTCTGCCATCCGCGCTAGCGATCCGATTCGCTGACACCGCCACACCTATCGGCGGACAATCTTCGGTAACATTTTCGATGAGGCAATGCGGGTCATTTTTGTACGCCGATTGACACCCAGGCGCCTTTGAAAGTTGCCAGCGAAACACAAAGCGCAGCGTCTTTGTCGGTGGGCCCGACCGGCTCGAAATGAGGCTTCCTGCTTTGGGCAGTTCACGCATTTTTGTCCGGAATTGTTCGCGAATGCCGGTCGAATCTGGCGAGGTGGGGGAGAGGTAAGGGTTCGGCTATGGCCCACACATAAAGGTGGCGTTAAATCAATGGTGGCCCCCTGTCCGCCGATCGCCCAGGCTGAATAAGAGGCCGCACGCGGTGCGACCAAGGCGGTGGCCAAGATCAGCGCCAATGGCGTGATGGACATGACGATCGGCCCGATGATCCGCAAATGCAGCAGCTCCCATGTGGAGCGGGTTCGCGTCAACCGGGCTGACCTGGTCATCCGCTAGGAGCCCGCCGGGGCGGAGCCGTTCTTCGTCCGGGTGCCCCATGGCGCGCGCTACCGCTTTGACATCGCTCAATAGCCAAACACATGCGCGCTGCTGCGCGCGCGTTAGGCGCCCGCCTGGCGGGCGTTGCGCCAGCGTGTTTTCAGGCCGAAAACCGGGTTTCACTTTGCCGGAAAACAGGCTAGACGCACGCCATTCCTTTCGGCGCGGGGGCCCCGCGCCTGCGCCATCTTCAGCGCGGGCGGCCGTTCGCTTTTCCCGAATGACCTTGAACAAGAACCGGAGCCAGCGTTTCCATGACCGCCCCCATGAAAGGCCGTATCGCCCAAGTTATCGGCGCCGTTGTCGATGTCGAATTCGACGGCACGCTGCCTGATATCTACAACGCCCTGGAGACGATCAACAAAGATCCGTCCGGCAAGGAATATCGCCTGGTTCTGGAAGTGGCCCAGCATCTTGGCGAGGGCTCGGTGCGCACCATTGCGATGGATTCCACCGACGGCCTCGTGCGCGGCCAATCCGTCACCGACACCGGCGCGCCGATCTCGGTGCCGGTGGGCGAGGGCACGCTGGGGCGCATCATGAATGTCATCGGCGAGCCGGTCGATGACGGCGAGCCGATCAAGGGCGAAGCGGTGCGCGCTATCCACCAGCCGGCGCCGTCCTTTGTCGATCAGAAGCCGGTGCCGGAAATGCTGCCGACCGGCATCAAGGTCGTCGACCTTCTGTGCCCCTACGCCAAGGGCGGCAAGATCGGCCTGTTCGGCGGCGCGGGCGTCGGCAAGACGGTGCTGATCCAAGAGCTGATCAACAATATCGCCAAGGCCTATGGCGGTTATTCCGTATTCGCCGGCGTCGGCGAGCGTACCCGCGAAGGCAACGATCTCTATAACGAAATGATCGAATCCGGCGTGAACAAGGAACATGGCGGCCAGGGCAGCCGCTGCGCACTGGTCTATGGCCAGATGAACGAGCCGCCGGGCGCGCGCGCCCGCGTGGCGCTTACCGGCCTCACCATCGCCGAACATTTCCGCGATCAAGGCAAGGACATCCTGTTCTTCGTCGACAATATCTTCCGCTTCACCCAGGCCGGCTCGGAAGTGTCGGCGCTGCTTGGCCGTATTCCTTCGGCGGTGGGCTATCAGCCGACGCTCGCCACCGAAATGGGCGCGATGCAGGAGCGCATCACCTCCACCGTCAAGGGCTCGATCACCTCGGTGCAGGCGATCTACGTGCCGGCCGACGACTTGACCGATCCCGCGCCGGCGGCCTCGTTCGCCCACTTGGACGCGACGACGGTTTTGAACCGCGCGATCTCGGAAAAGGGCATCTATCCCGCGGTCGATCCGCTCGATTCCACATCACGCATCCTCGACCCGCGGATTTTGGGTGAAGAGCACTACCAAACGGCGCGGCAGGTGCAGGAAGTGCTGCAACGCTACAAGGCACTGCAAGATATCATCGCGATTCTGGGCATGGATGAATTGTCGGAAGAAGACAAAATGACGGTCGCCCGCGCCCGCAAAATCGAGCGCTTCCTGAGCCAGCCGTTCCACGTCGCCGAAGTGTTCACCGGCTCGCCCGGCATCTTCGTTGACCCGAAAGACACCGTGCGCGGCTTCAAGGACCTCGTCAACGGCCAGTATGATCACCTGCCGGAACAGGCCTTCTACATGGTCGGCACCATCGAAGACGCCGTGAAGAAGGCGCAGAAAATGGCGGCGGAGAACGCGTAAGCAGCGCCCAGTTGGTTGGTTTGACGAAGGCCGCGGCGTTCTTCGTCGCGGCTTTTGCTTGCCTGAAAGGCCGTAAATGGCCGTAATGGCCGTATAATCAAAGTCTCGATCGCTGACGCAAAAGACAAACTCACCGAGCTTCTCCGCAAGGTCGAGCAGGGTGGGCGCGTTTTGATCACGCGCCGCGGCACGCCGGTGGCAGAGCTTGGGCCGCCAACGGCGCGGGCGGCGAATTGCTTTAGCCTGACCGCGATCTATCAGCGCCAACAAGCGCGCGGCTTGGCCGACACGCCTGCACCGGTACCGGACGATTTCAACGATATTGAAGCCTTCCCAGAAGGCTGGCCGGCCAAATGAGGCTAGTGGTTGATACCCAAATATTCCTCTGGTCGGTGCCGGATCATGCGCACTTGCCCATACCCATATTGCACATGCTTGAACGTCCGGATGCGGAATTGTTCTTGAGCGCGGCCTCGTTGTGGGAAGCGCGCTTGAAGCATGAAAAGGGCAAGCTGCCGCTGAAGAATGATGTGCTTGCGCTGGCGCTGGATTTCCTCGGCGGGGGGAACACTTGCGACTGATCACCGCGGACCATGCCGCGCACACATTGCACGATCCGCCAGCGACGCTGGATCCGTTTGATCGGCCGCTCCTCGCGCACTGTGATTTGGAAGACATGCGGCTGCTCACGGCAGATCGCGCCTTGACAGGGCATCGGTTGGCGGTAGGGGTTTAGACTTTCTGTGCGGACGTTTGAACGAACGGGCCGCTGCTTAAGTCCGCCCCTTGCCAAAAAACGTCATTCCACACACCCACGCCGCCAGCGCGCCGGCGAATTGGCCCGCCACAAAGCCGGCCATATCGGCCGGGCGGATGCCGGCGAAGGTGTCGCTGAGGCTGCGCGCCACGGTGATGGCGGGGTTGGCGAAGCTGGTCGAGGCGGTCCACCAATAGCCGGCCGTGATGACCAGCGCGACGGCGACCGGCACAGCCTCGGGCCGCCAGCGCGAGACGCCGAGAATGGCAAACACAAGCGCGAAGGTCGCGACCGCTTCGCTCAGAATCTGCGCCGGGCCGGCGCGGACGGTGGTCGATTCCTGGATCAAGGGCAGTTCAAACATGCCATGCGCCAGCACCGCGCCAGCACAACATCCGAGCACTTGCGCGGGCGCATAAGCCAGCGCCGCCAGCCATCCGATCTCGCCGCGTAGCGCCATGACCAGCGACACCGCGGGATTGAAATGCGCCCCCGAAATCGGCCCCAAAGCCTGGATCAGCACATAAAGCATCGCCGCGGTGGCGAGCGTGTTGCCAAGTAAGGCGACCGCGTCGTTGCCGTCAGCAAGGCGCACCGCGAGGATGCCGGAGCCGATCACGGTTCCGGCCAACAGCGCCGCGCCGAGTGTTTCGGCAAAAAGCCGGCGCGCCAGATTGTCCGTCATCGGATCAACTCGCCTTGCCAATCGCGTCGAGCCGCGCCTGCAAGGACAAGCGATCGAGCCCCGCCAAGGGCAGATTGGTGAAGGCGGTGAGGCGATTGTTCAGCATCCGATAGGCTTCCGCGAAGGCGGCCGCGATCTGGGCCGGATTGCCAGTCGCGGCGGCGGGATCGGGTTGGCCCCAATGGGCGGTCATCGGCTGGCCGGGCCAGTAGGGGCATTGTTCGCCGGCGGCGTCGTCGCATACGGTGAACACGAAATCGACTGCCGGACCGCGGCCGTCGGCGAATTCATCCCAACTCTTGGAGCGCAAATCCTCCGTCTTGTAATTCAACTTCTGTAAAAGGGCGGCGGCGTTCGGGTTGACTTGCCCCTTGGGGTGAGAGCCCGCGCTGTAGGCAATGAATCGGCCGCCGCCAAGGCGATTGAGGATCGCTTCGGCAAGGATCGAGCGCGCCGAATTGCCGGTGCACAAAAACAGCACGTGATACGGATTGTCCGTGGTCCCCTTGGTCATGGCTTCCTCCCGGTTTTGGTCGTTCTCGGCTTGCAGGTCTTGGCCGGGGCGAGCAGCGGGCCGCACAGATCGGGCCGCCCATCGCAGCAATCCGACACCAGCGCGGCAAACAGATCGCGCACCGCGTCCGGCGCGATGGCATAATTGACAACACGGCTGTCGCGGTGGGCCTGGATTAGCCCGGTGCGGGCAAGGATGGCGAGATGGGCTGACATTGTGCTTGCCGGCGTCTGCAAGCGCCGCGCAATCTCGCCGCTGGCCAGTCCCTCGGGCCCGACGCGCACCAGCAGCCGAAACACCTTCAGCCGCATATCATGCGCGATGGCGGCCAGGCTGGCGATGATGTCGCTTGCTTCCATATTTCCGAGATTAAAGGAACATAGAAGTATCGTCAAGCCGCGCAGATGATATTGGACGCCGGCAATTGTAAAGATTACTCAGGTTAGGCGTTAAGGCTGCGCGGGGAGGGGCTTTTGCGGTTTGTGAGGTCAGCCAGTTTGGCTTTTGCTTGGTGTGTTCTGGCTTTTGCTGCGCAAGCCCAGGCGCCTTATCCTTTGGCAAGAAAACAGCCGACCTGGACAGTCCAGCAACCTGCTCCGACGAAGCCAGTCGCATCAGCAATCGCCACGGAAGAGTGGCGCGGCGCGATGACTTGTTGGAAAGATCGCCGGTCGATTGACCTGCATGTGTCAGTTTCGCGGACAGATTTGGGGCAAGGATCGGGGATCGTTACGCTTAGAGATTCGGCTCTTGGAATCGGTGTCTATGAAGTCCGCGGCCAATACGCCAATAGCGTGTCGCTCATGCCGGTTCGCTGGATTGAACAACTTCCGACGTATTTCGCGATGACATTGAACGGCAGCTTTGACCAAACGCGACAAAAGATAACCGGTTCGACGCCTTGGCGTGAATGTCCCACTTTCGAGTTGACGAAAACCTTCGAAACTCGGCGCGGTCTTGATCCGTCGCCCGAAGTTCGAGCCACAGAAGCGCTTGTCGGCGCCGATCGGGGCGAGCCGATCCAGATGCGTAGATATGGTTTGTTTCAGTACTATGGACTCGGCGTGCCGCGCGATGTGCCTTCGGCGGCCGTTTGGCTCAAAAAGGCAGCGTTGGCTGGAGATTATGAGGCATCATTTTTGTATGGGGTGATGCTTGAGAATGGCGAAGCCGGGGGGGGCAATCTGAACGAGGCCTATAACTTTCTTTACGCAGCCGGCAAACAAGAGATCTCATTGGAGTGCTGTGTCCGAGGTGGGTCCAAACGGCTTGTTGGCGACTTTAGCGGGATGAACAATCCTGCTCAGAATGCTGCCAATCGGGTCTGGCGGAAGCTTCAGGCGCCTGCGTCGCAGAAGTCTCAGGTTGAAGTTCCAAAGCTGCCGGAACCGCGGCCGCCGAGATGTTCTACGACGACGCGCTGCGAGACGATGGGAGTTGGCCAGCAGATTTGCCGTGATGTGGTGATCTGCGAGTGAGCGCTGGACGCGTTTTTCGGCGGGTAAGGGCGACGGAAGATCCGGGTGCCAGACGCAGGGCGCCTTGCCTAAAACCCCCTTCGCGCGCATAAGAACCGCTCAGCGCACGCGCGCGCAGGACCCCCGAACGGCGCATGACAGACCCAACTGACGAGCCGGCCGCTGAAGCCGCAGGCCGGCCAGCGCCGAAACGCCTTTATATTGAAACCTATGGCTGCCAGATGAACGTCTATGATTCCGATCGGATCAAGGACGTGTTGGCCCCCTTGGGCTATGCTCCGGTCGCCGCGCCTGACAATGCCGATATGGTCATCCTCAACACCTGCCATATCCGCGAAAAGGCGACTGAAAAGGTCTATTCCGAGCTCGGGCGCCTGCGCGCCCATAAGGACCGCCGCAAGGGCGAGGGGTTAAAGACCACTGTGGTCGTTGCCGGTTGCGTCGCGCAGGCGGAGGGCGAGGAGATTATTCGCCGGGCGCCGATGGTGGATCTCGTGGTTGGGCCGCAGGCCTATCACAAGTTGCCCGAACTGATCGCCCGGGCGGCGCGCGCCACGGGGGAACGGATCGCGGCGGATTTCACGCCGGAAGAAAAGTTCGATGCGCTGCCGGCCCCGCGGGCCGAGGGCGTCACGGCCTTTCTCAGCGTGCAGGAAGGCTGCGACAAGTTCTGCACCTTTTGCGTCGTGCCCTATACCCGCGGCGCGGAGTATTCCCGGCCGGTGGCGGCTGTGCTGGAGGAAGCGCGGCGCCTGGTCGATCAGGGCGTGCGCGAGATCACGCTGCTTGGCCAAAACGTCAACGCCTATCACGGCGCCGATCACGGCCGCGAAGCAAGCCTTGCCGCATTGCTGGAGCGCTTGGCGCGGATCGAAGGTTTGGCGCGGTTGCGCTACACCACCAGCCACCCGGCCGAAATGGGCGATGATCTCATCGCGCTTCATGGCGCGGAGCCGAAACTGATGCCGTTCCTGCATCTGCCGGTGCAGAGCGGGTCTGATCGTATTCTGAGGGCGATGAACCGCAAGCACAATGCGGCGGACTTTCTGGATATTCTCGCGCGCCTGCGCGCTGCGCGCCCGGACATTGCCTTGAGCAGCGATTTCATCGTCGGCTTTCCGGGCGAGACGGAGAAAGAATTTGAAGAGACGCTGGCGCTGGTGCGCGCGGTCGGTTTTGCCGCGGCGTTTTCATTCAAGTATTCGCCGCGCCCCGGCACGCCGGCGGCGGGCATGATGGGGCAGGTGGATAGCGCGGTGAGCGCGGATCGCCTGCAACGGCTGCAATCGCTGCTGTCGTGCCAGCAGCGCGGCTTCAATGATGGCCAGGTTGGCAAGCGCCTGCCTGTTCTGGTGTCCGGCGCGGGGCGCAAAGCCGGCCAGCTCGCCGGGCGCAGCCCCTATCTTCAGGCCGTTCATTTCGATGGCCCGGCGCGGCTGATCGGGCAGGTGATTGACGTCGACATCGCCGCCGCCAGCCAGAACAGCCTGACGGGCGCGGCCGCGCTGATTGAGAGCGCGGCGTGAGCGATAGTTTTGACTGCGGGCCCGATCGGCCATTGAAGCGTGTGATCGACCTGGGCGCGCCAGGCGTGGCGCGCGATCTATTCGGGCCACATCACCGCCATTTGGGCCTCGTGCAAGAGGCGTTTCGCGATCCGGGAAGCCCGCGCGGCAAGCCGATCTACCGCATTGGCGTGCATGCCCAGGGCAATCTTGCGGTGCTGTGCGGGCTGGCGGGCGCGCAAGCGGAAATGGCCCGCGCGGAAGCGATTTTTGATGCGCTCATTCTGCACTTGCGCACCAAGGGCAAGCTCCGCGAAGGCGATGTGCTGGCCGCGATCGCCTTCACTGCCCCGGACGCTGAGCCGCGCAGCGGGCCGCTGGAGCTGCCCCAGATCGGCGGGCTGACGCTGCGTACCCCGCGCCAGCGCCATTATGTCGAGGCGCTGCGCGATGATCGGCTCGATCTGATTTTCGGCGTTGGCCCGGCCGGCACCGGCAAGACGTTTTTGGCTGTTGCGGTGGCCGTGGAGGCGTTGAAGCAGGAGCGCGTCGATCGCATCGTCGTCACCCGGCCGGCGGTGGAGGCGGGCGAGCGCTTGGGCTTCCTGCCCGGCGATCTCGCGGAAAAGGTTGATCCCTATCTGCAGCCGATCTGGGACGCGTTTCGCAGCCAGATGGGCGAAGTGGATTTGAAAACCCGGCGCGAGCGTAAACAGATTGAAGTGGCGCCATTGGCGTTCATGCGTGGGCGCACGCTGGCGAATGCTTTCGTGATCGTGGATGAAGCGCAAAACGCCACGGTGTTCCAGATGAAAATGGTGCTGACGCGATTGGGCGAAGGCTCGCGCATGGTTGTCACCGGCGATCCCACGCAGGTCGATTTGCCGGCGCGGGAGCCGTCGGGCCTGGCGCACGCTTTAGACATTTTGGATGGGATTGAGGGCGTGGAGGCGATCCGGTTCACCACCCAGGACGTGGTGCGCCATCGCCTGGTCGGGCGCATCATCGAAGCCTATGACGGCGATGAGGCGCGAAGGCGCCATGGAGCGGTGGAATGATCGCGCGCGTTGAAATTGACGTGTTGGTTGAAGCGGACGGCTGGGACGACAGCTTGCCGGGCGGCGCAGTGGCTTTCGCCCAGAAGGTTCTGGGCGCGGCCGGCAAAGCGGAAAAAGCCATGGGCGCGGTGTCCGTGCTGTTGACCGGCGACAGCGCCATCCAAGCCTTGAACCGCGATTTTCGCGGCAAAGACAAGCCAACCAATGTGTTGTCCTTTCCCGCGCCCAAGGGTCCCGGCGGGCAGGGAATGCTGGGCGATGTCGCACTGGGCTTGGGCGTCGTGCAGGCCGAAGCGCAGGCGCAAGGCAAGACCGTCGAGGTCCATACGGCGCATCTTTTGGTGCATGGCTTTTTGCATCTGATCGGCCATGATCATGAGGCGGAGGAAGCGGCAGAGGCGATGGAAACGCGCGAGCGCGCGATCCTTGCTGGACTTGGCTATGGCGATCCCTATGCCGCGGCCGGGGGCGCTGAATGACCGACGCGACCGCCGGCGAAGTCAAGGAACGCAAAAACGGCCTGTGGAAGCGCGTGGTGCGCGTGTTGCGCGGCCTCGATGGCGACGCCACCGCCGAAGCCATCGCCGATGAATTGCGCAAGCGCGAGGACGAGGGCGAGCCGATCGCCGGCGCGCAGCGTGATATGCTGCTCAAGGCGGCGCGCTTTGACCAGTTGCTGGTTGGCGATGTGATGAAGCCGCGCGCCCATATCGTGGCGGTGGAGGCGTCAGCGACTTTGGCGGAAGTGGCGATGCTGTTTGCTGAATCGCAGCATTCGCGGCTGCCGATCTATCGCGACACCTTGGATGATCCGCTCGGCTTTGTGCATGTCAAAGAGGTGTTGGCCTTGCTCGCGCCGACGGCGCAAGGCGCGGTCACGGCAAAGCCGACCGACCGTGTGCTGATGCGGATCAAGCGGGATGTGCTGTATGTGCCGTCCTCGATGCGGCTGCCCAATCTGCTGTTGAAAATGCGCACCACGCGCAGCCATTTGGCCTTGGTGGTCGATGAATATGGCGGCACTGATGGCCTTGTCACGATTGAGGATCTGGTTGAGCAGATCGTTGGCGCCATTGACGACGAACACGACACCGAAGAAGCGCCATTGATCCAGCAACGGCCGGGCGGCGTGTTCGAGGTCGACGGGCGGGCGGATGTGGAATCGGTTGAAAAAGCCATTGGTCTCAGCCTCGCGCTGCCGGAAGAGGGCGATGATTTCGACACCGCCGCCGGCCTCGCTGTGGCGCTTGTCGGCCGCGTGCCGCAACGCGGCGAGGTTCTGCGTCATCCCGGCGGGGTTGACATCGAAGTGCTCGACGCCGATCCCCGGCGGGTGAAGCGATTGCGGGTGCGCCCCGCTGCAGCGGCAGGGGCGGAGCCGGGGGCATGACGCAAACCGAGGGGCAAAAGGTGACGGCGTTCGGTCTGCAACTGAACGCTTGGCCGATCTGGCGCATACATGTGCTGTGCTTCTTCGCGGGCGCGATCGCGGCGCTTGGCCATGCGCCGTTTCACATTGCGCCAGCCTTCATGTTTGGGATCGTCGCGCTCGTGTGGGCGATCGATGGCGCCCATATGCGTGAAACGCGGCGGTTTTCAGCGGCGTTTGCGCGGGCCTGGTGGTGGGCGTTCGGCTATCTTCTTGGCGGATTGTTCTGGGTCGGCTCGGCGTTCACGCAGGTTGAAGGGGCGATGGTGCTGATGCCCTTCGCGGTCGCGGCGCTACCGGCGACCTTGGCGCTGTTCTGGGGCGCGGCGGCCGCGCTGGCGCTGAATGTCTGGACTGAGGGCGTGCGCCGCATCCCGGTCTTTGTGACGGCCGTGATGCTCGCCGAGATCGTCCGTGGCACGCAATTCACCGGCCTTCCATGGAACCTTCCGGGCGCGATCTGGCCGGCCGGCGGCGCCGTGTCGCAAGTCGCGGCCTATGTCGGCATTTATGGGCTGTCGGCGATCACGCTCTTGTTGTGCGCGGCGCCGGCGACTTTGGGCGATGGCCGGCGTGGCATGGGCGCCAAAGCGATCCCGGCGCTGGCGGCTGCCTTGGCGCTTGGCCTGATCTGGGGGGCAGGCGTGCAGCGCCTGGCCGGCCCGCCAAGCGCACCGCCGAAAACGCCGGCCCCGGTGGTGCGCGTGGCGGATCCTGGATTTACCCAGCTGGAGAAGTGGCAAGTCGGCCCGGTGACGGTGCTGGAGCGGTATTTGGAGCTGACCGAACCGGCCCGGGCCGCGCGCTCCGATATTGTCATCTGGCCGGAAGGTGCAGTTCCCACTTATACCGACACGCCCGACCTCGTCGATTGGGCCTCGGCGATGGACGCGATTGGGCGCCAATTGGGCGACCGGGTTCTGATCGTTGGGTCGGTCCGCCGGGAGCCTGCCAAAGGCGGCGGCGAGAACGCGTACAATTCCGCTTTTGTCATCGATGGCGTCGCTGGAAAGGCCGATGTGTTCGAGCGCTATGACAAGCACCATCTGGTGCCATTTGGCGAATATATGCCGTTCTGGCAGCTCTATTCCGATATTCCGCTGGCGCCTTTGCAGCAGATTGGCCGCGGCTTTCAAACCGGGCCAAGGCCAACCCGGCTGGTCGTTCCCGGCGCCGGCACGGTGGTGATCTTGATTTGCTATGAGGCGATTTTCCCCGGCTATGTTCCTGGCGGCGAGGAGCGTCCGGATTGGATCGTGAATATGACCAACGACGCGTGGTTCGGCGGTCTGACCGGGCCGTGGCAGCACTACAATCTGGCCCGCTATCGCGCGATCGAGGCGGGCCTGCCATTGGCGCGCGCGGCCGCCGGCGGCGTTTCAGCGATCGTCGATCCTTATGGGCGTGCGGTAGTCGCCACCAAACTCGATGGCGGGGCCGTTGAGGCGGCGTTGCCTGCGGCGTTGCCGGAAACCATTTTCTCCCGCTTCGGCCAATGGCTTGTGCCGCTCTTGCTGATCTTCATCGCGGGCTTGCGATTTGCCCCGCCAGGGGCGCCAGCGCGGGGTTTGCGGTCGTGATCGGGGCCAGAGATGAGCGGTGATCGGGGCGCCAATTTCGTCGATCATGGCATTGGCCTGCGCATCCGCACGCGCCGGCTGGAGCTTGGCGTGAGCCAAGAGACGCTTGCCGACATGCTGGGCGTGACCTTTCAGCAGGTGCAAAAATACGAAAAGGGCGTCAATCGCGTCGCCGCCAGCCGCTTGTTTGAGCTGGCGTCTGTGTTGGATGCGCCGGTCAGCTATTTCTTCCAGGGTTTGACGTCCTCCGCGCCGCGTGCGGTGGCGCAAGCAGAAGAGCCGTACTTGCACGATGTGCTGGCGACCCCGGAAGGCGCGCAATTGATGGCGCTTTTTGCCCGTATCGGGAGCGCCAAGTTACGGCGGCGTGTGATCGAGCTTGTCCGCATCTTGGTCGAGGATGGCGACGACGAAAGGTCTCAAAAGGGCTGAAACGATATTTCAGCGCAGCCGAGTTGCCGATATCGGCACAGCCCTTTATGAAGCGCCCGCTCCCTTGAGCGGGGGTGGAGGTTTTTCCGTGCAACAGCGCCAGTCATATGTATTCACCAGCGAGAGCGTTTCCGAAGGCCATCCGGACAAAGTCGCTGATCGCATCTCCGACACCGTGGTGGACGCGTTTCTGGCGGTTGATCCTTATGCCCGCGTCGCCTGTGAAACCTTGGTGACGACGCAGCGTATCATCCTGGCCGGCGAAGTGCGCGCGCCAGACGATCAAATCAGCGACCTGATCGAGGGTCTAGAAGACAAGGTGCGCCACGCGATCAAGAATATCGGCTATCACCAGAAGGGCTTCCATTGGGCCACCGCCCATTATGAGTGCCACCTGCACGCGCAGTCTGCTGACATTGCGATGGGCGTGGACGCCGCCGGCAACAAAGACGAAGGCGCGGGCGATCAGGGCATCATGTTCGGCTTCGCCACAAATGAAACGCCGGAGCTGATGCCGGCGACGCTGCAGTTTTCCCACAACATGCTCAAGGTGCTCGCCGAGGCCCGTCATTCTGGCAAGGAGCCGAAGCTGGAGCCGGACGCGAAAAGCCAGGTCACGCTGCAATATGAAAACGGCAAGCCGGTGCGCGCGGTGGAAATCGTCCTGTCCACCCAACACGCTGAAGGCCTGACGCCGCATGATGTCGCAGACATCTGCAAGCCCTATCTGCTCGGGGTGTTTCCCGCCGGCATGGTCGACGACAAGACCGTGTTCCACATCAATCCGACCGGCAATTTCGTGATCGGCGGCCCCGATGGCGATACCGGCCTGACCGGGCGCAAAATCATCGTCGACACCTATGGCGGGGCTGCCCCTCATGGCGGCGGCGCCTTCAGCGGCAAAGACCCGACCAAAGTCGATCGCAGCGCAGCTTATGCCTGCCGCTATCTGGCGAAAAACGTCGTCGCCGCCGGCTTGGCCGACCAATGCACGATCCAGGTCAGCTATGCGATCGGGGTTTCGCGGCCGCTGAGCTTCTACGTCAATCTGGTCAATGGCCAGATCGATCCCGCCAAGCTTGAAACGGCGCTGCTTGAGATGATGGGCGGCTGCACGCCGCGCGCGATCCGCGAGCATCTGAAGCTCAACCGCCCGATCTATGCGCGCTCCGCCGCCTATGGCCATTTCGGCCGCACGCCCGACGCCGATGGCGGTTTCAGCTGGGAAAAGACCGATCTCGCTGGCGAGCTGAAAAAGCTTGCCTGACATGGGCCAAGAAAAGCCGCTGCGGTCCTACGGCCGGATCAAGGCCCGGCCGCTGAAAGTCGCGCGCGCGCGCTTGATCGAGGACCTCCTGCCGGCGCTGCGCATCGACCTTGCCGACCCTTTGCGCCTTACCGCTGCTCCCCAAGGAGAAGGGGCAGGGGATGAGGAGGGCGAGGTCGATCCGAGCCCAGCGGGCGTCGTGCTGGAAATCGGCTTCGGCGGCGGCGAGCATCTTGTGGCCCAAGCGCACGCTGCGCCGCGCGTGCTGCATCTGGGGGCCGAGCCGTTTCTCAATGGCGTCGGCGCCTGCCTCAAGCTGATTGAGGCCGCCGGACTTGCCAATATCGCCATCCATCCCGGCGATGTGCGCGACCTGATTGGCGCGCTCCCGCCGGCTTGCCTCGGCCGCGTTGACATCCTGTTCCCTGACCCTTGGCAGAAAGCCCGCCACCATAAGCGCCGCCTGGTGCAGACGCCGTTTCTGGAAAGCCTCGCGCGGCACTTGAAGCCGGGCGCGCAGGCGCGCTTCGCGACCGATTGGTCCGACTATGCCCTGACCGCGCAAGCCGCGTTCGCCGCAGCGCCGAGCTTTGTCTGCATACAGCCGCCCAGCCCCGATGCCTGGACCGGCCACGTCCAAACCCGCTATGAGCTGAAGCGACTGGGCGATTGCGCGCCGGTGTTTATGCGGTTCGCGCGGCGGGCGTGAAGCCTTCGCCGGATTCTGCGCAGGGAACCTCAGCGCGGGCATATGGATTTCTGGCCAGATGGGGCCCTTATGGCCAGATGATCAAGCATGCACGACGCGCGGGTGCAGTCCGGCGCGCAAATGCCGGCAAGGCTGTCCTGGGAGGAGCTGAAAGCTGCGAAGGACGAGGAGCGTTGAACCGCGTCGTTCTTGATGCCTCGGCCGCAATCGGCCTTCTGGTTGAGAGCCAGTCGACGCTCGCGGTCGAGGCCATGCGCGGGCAAGGCCATGTGTTTGTGGCGCCGTCGGTCTCCTCTCTGGGAGTGCGCCACGCGATTTTGCGCCCTGAGCGGCGCGCCATTCTCGCCGTGGCCGCCGTCGATAGCGATATGAACGTGCCGGAAACGGCCGAAGTGCGGGGCGCATTTGAGCCCTCGCACGCCGCTCCACGCTTGGCGCCGACGACGCTGCCGATCTTAAGCTTGCTTTGCGCCAGATAGCGCCACTGGCCAGCCGCCACTTTGCCTTGATCGCGGCGGCGCAGCAGGCGCAATGTCCGATGATCGATTTGCGGTGATGGAAGGAAGAGACGCGGATCGAGAGCCATCTCGCCGAACACAACAAGGGGCCCAAGCCCTTCGTCTGGACCAAATCCGCCACCGCCATCATCGCCAAAACCCGCCGCGCAAAAGCAGCATTAAGGCAACCCGTCATAATGCGTCCCCGTTTCCCGGTCCCGCAATTGCCTCCATTAATCGCGCGCGCGTGATCCGCTGATTGTCCCAGTTGAACGGGGCGGGGTCCTCCCGGCCGGCAAGGGTCGCATCGCTCTGGGCGGCGAGCCAAGCGACAAAAGCGTCGTGGGTTGGGAACTTGGCGCCGTCATAGAGGTTGCCGTCATAGACCGGCCCATATTCATAGTCGCCGCCGGTTCGGCACAGTCCCATGCCGCAATAGTCACGGTGGGTGTACGTCACCGCAACCCCGCGATCGAGCGCGTCGGCCACTGCGTTGGCGAGCGCTGCCCCGTAAGGCGTTGGATCGTTCACGCCGGACTGGGCAGCGACGGCTTCGGCGAGAAGGTGATGCGTGATCACCTCAACCGTATCAGTGCACTGGCGGCGCACATGGTCATTGAGAGCCTGCGGGCTTTGCTGAGCGAGCCAAGCCGTAAACGCTGATCTGTCGGCCGTGGCGAACATTTCGCGGCGGGTGTCTTTCAGCAGCTCGTAGACGAAGCGATCGCCTTTCATCAGCATCCAATGGGCGTTCCATCCCCACAGCACCAAACCCTGCCGCGCCAGAAGCTCAACGACAAGGCTGGCAAGGGCCTCGCCAAACGGCAGGCTGGACGGCGCCGAACTTTGCGCTGGACGAACCATGGAAGCGTCCCCTCGTCTTTCTGAGTTGGATATTCTGCCGCGTTTGCGCGGTTGCAAAAAGGGGCTGACAAAGCGGCGGCCGACTGCTAGACGACAATCGTACATCGCTATTCGCCCCGCTGGGGTGTTGGCGGCGGTCCCGGCGGGGCCGCCGTTTTTCGTTATCTGGAGACCGCGTGCGCGCCACCAATCCGCTGGAGGAGAAGCTGATCGGCCTGATTGAGCCGGTCGCGGTCCATTTGGGCCTGCGGCTGGTGCGCGTGCGGCTCGGCGGGCTGAAGCGCAAGCGGTTGCAGATCATGGCCGAACGCCTGGAAGACGGCGGCATGAGCGTCGATAATTGCGCCGATCTGTCGCGCGCCTTGGGGCCGGTGTTCGACGCCGCCGATCCGATCAAGGACGATTATGATCTGGAAGTCTCCAGCCCCGGCATTGATCGGCCGTTGGTGGCGATCGAAGATTTCGTGCGCTTCACCGGCCATCAGGCCAAGATGGAAACCGCTTTGTTGGTGGATGGCCGGCGCCGCTTCAAGGGCGCGATCCTGGGCGCCGCGGACGGGGTCGTCCGTATCCGGACACTGGAGGGCGACTGCGCGGTGCCGTTTGCCGCCCTCACCGAAGCGCGCCTGGTTCTCACGGATGCGCTGATCGCCGAAGACTTGAAGCGCCAGGAGGCCGCCGACAAACCGGCCCCGAAATTCCAGCCAGTGACGCCAATACCGGCTCCGCGCAAACCCAAGGCCAATGCCGCGCAAAAAGCTGCGGCCAACGCCAAGCACAGCCAGAAACCCAAAACCGACGAGGACCCGATATGAGCTATTCCGGCGTTTCCGCCAACCGCCTCGAAATCCTGCAGATCGCCGACGCCGTGGCGCGCGAGAAGGGGATTGAGAAGGATCTCGTCATCCAGTCGATGGAGCATGCGCTGCAAAAGGCCGCGCGCTCGCGCTATGGCGTGGAGCATGACATTCGCGCCGCGATCGACCGCAAAACCGGCGAACTCACGCTCACCCGCGTGCTGACCGTGGTGGATGACGCCTGGCTGGAGGCGCAGGCGCGCCCATTCAACATGATGACAGACCTTGACCTTGCTGACGCCAAGAAGCGCGATCCTGGTGCGGTTGTCGGCAAGGAATATGTCGATCTTCTGCCGCCGATGGATTTCGGCCGGGTCGCTGCGCAAACCGCCAAGCAGGTGATCAATTTCGAAGTCCGCGAAGCCGAGCGTGAGCGCCAGCACGAGGAGTTCAAGGATCGTGTGGGAGAGATCGTCAATGGCGTGGTCAAGCGGGTTGAATTCTCCAACGTCATCGTCGATCTCGGCAAGGCGGAAGGCGTGCTGCGCCGTTCCGACCAAATCCCGCGCGAGAATCTGCGCCAGGGCGATCGCGTGCGGGCGCTGATCTATGATGTGCGCCGTGAAACCAAGGGCCCGCAGATTTTCCTGTCGCGCTCCAAGCCGCTATTCATGGAAAAGCTGTTCGCCCAGGAAGTTCCGGAAGTGTATGAGGGCGTGATTGAGATCAAGGCCTGCGCGCGCGATCCCGGTTCGCGCGCGAAAATCGCCGTGCTCAGCAATGACAATTCGATTGATCCGGTTGGCGCGTGTGTTGGTATGCGCGGCGCGCGTGTGCAGGCGGTGGTTGGCGAATTGCAGGGCGAGAAGGTCGACATCATTCCGTGGTCGCGCGATCCGGCAACGTTTATTGTGAACGCGCTGCAGCCGGCGGAAGTGTCCAAGGTCGTGATGGACCCCGAGGCCAATCGCGTGGAAGTCGTGGTCGCGGAATCGCAGCTGTCGCTGGCGATCGGCCGGCGCGGCCAGAATGTGCGCCTCGCCAGCCAACTCACCGGCTGGCAGGTCGATATTATGACCGAGGCCGCCGAGAGCGAGCGCCGCCAGAAGGAGATGGCGGAGCGCACCGCGCTGTTCATGGAGGCGCTCGACGCCGATGAGATGATGGCTCAATTGCTCGCCGCCGAAGGCTTCGAGACGGTGGAGGATATCGCCTATATCGATTTGGACGATCTGGCGGTGATTGAAGGCTTCGGCGATGAGCTGGCCCAGGAGCTGCAGGCCCGTGCGCTCGATTTCCTCAATCGCAAAGCCGCCGAATTGGACGCCAAGCGCCAGGAATTGGGCGTGGAAGACGCGCTGCTGGAAGTGCCGGGCGTGACGCTGGAGATGGCCGTTAAGCTCGGCCAGGCGGAAATCAAAAGCGTGGAAGATCTCGCCGGCCTGGTGCCGGACGATATTCGCGGCTGGTTTGAAACCAAGAACGGCGAGCGCGTCCGCCACGCCGGCATTCTCGACGATATGCAGCTGACCCCAGAGCAGTGCGAAGCGCTGATCCTGGAAGCGCGCATTTCGGCTGGCTGGATCGAGGCGCCGCCGGCTGAAGAGGTTGAAGTCGACGCTGAAGCCGACAGTGACTCTGACGAGGCCCAGGCCTGAGCGCGGCTGCCCGTCATCGCCGCTGCGCGGCTACCGGCGCGGACTTGGGCGACGGCGCGCTGATTCGCTTTGTGCGCGGGCCGGACGGCATGGTCGTGCCAGACCTCGCCGCCAAGTTGCCGGGCCGCGGCGTGTGGGTGAGGGCGGACGCTGCAAGTCTTGCCCTGGCGGTCAAGCGCAATGCCTTTGCCCGCGGCCTAAAGGCCGACGCAAAGGCGGCGCCGGATCTCGCTGAGCAGATTGCCGCAGGCTTGCGCCGGCGTCTGCTGGAGCAACTGGGCCTTGGCCGCAAGGCCGGCGCCCTGGCGCTGGGCATGGATCAGGTCCAGGCGGCCTTGAAGGGCCGGACGCCGCCGACGATCTTGATCGAGGCCGCCGACGGCGCCTCCGACGGCCGGGCAAAGGTCTTGGCCATCGCCAAGGCGCGTGATTTGGCCGTGGATGTGATCGGTTGTTTTGCCGCGGCGGAATTGGGCATGGCCTTGGGGCGGGATCATGTGGTACATGCTGCGTGGCTCCATGACCGCATGGCGCAGCGTTGGGTTGTCGAACTCGGCAAGCTCAGCGGATTTTGTGCACTTGCGCCTGATGCTTGGCTGCCCGATCTCCCGCGGCGCTCGGACCTTTGGCAAGATAGCCTGAGGCCCGCCGCTGAAGGCGTTCCCGCGCCCGGTCCTGCTGTGGCGGAAGCCGCCGCGGGGGCGCCGGGCTTGAAAACAGCCGCCGCCGATCCGGAAGGATCGGCCGGTGGTGATGATTGAACACAGGACGGTTTTTGCGACTTCCGCGTCCGCAACGCTGCTGAGCCCCGCACGCGCAGATCCGCCGGCCATCCGGGTTGGGGGAGAGCGTGTTCTCAATTGGCATGATCTGGCAGGCGCCGCGCTGGCGCGCCTCTCAGGTCCGGCGCGATCGCCAGATCGCTCAAACACTGGAACCTCTGGACCCGCATGACCGACGGCAACGAACGCAACGACACCCCGCCCTCTGGGCGCAAACCGCTGACCCTGTCCCCGCGCCCGCAAAGCGCCGGCACAGTCAAGCAAAGCTTTTCCCATGGCCGCACCAAGCAGGTCGATGTGGTCATCAAGCCGGGTAAGCGGCCCGGCGCTGCGCCTGGCGCGCCGCCGGCCGGCAGCCGCTTGGGCGCCGCCGGCTTGAAGCCGGCCGCAGGCGCGGAGCCTTCTGCCAAGCCGGCCGTTGTGGCTGCGGCCAAACCCGCGCCGCGGCCCGCCGGAGCGCCTGCCCGGCCGGAAGTGGCCAGCGCCCAGGCCGCGCCAGCCGCCGCAACCACGCGCGGTTTGAGCCCGGAAGAACAACGCCGCCGCCAGGAGGCGATTGCCCGCGCGGCCGTCGACGGCGAAGCCCGCCAAGCCCTGCGCCGCGAAGAAGAAGAACGTGAACGCGCGCGCCTGGAATTGGCGCGCGCCCGCCGCGAAGAGGAAGAGCAACTCGCCGCCGAACAGCGTCGCCGCGAAGAACAAGAGCGGATCGCCGCGGGCCTGCCGGAACCGGAACCGGAGCCGGAGCCTGTTGTTGAGGCGGCGCTGGAGCCGCAGATCGCCTTGGTCGAAGAGGTCATTGAAGAAGCCGCCCCTGCTGGCCCGAAAATCGGCACGCCTGGCCCAGTTCTGCGCTCGTTGCGTCCGGCCCCGAAGCCGGAAGTCCCGCCGGCGGGTCCGGCGGCTGCCAATGCCGGCCGCGGCGATGCGCCGCCGGCCAATGCCGGAAACGGTGGAAATGGCGCGAACGGCAATGCCGGCGCCGCGCCGCGTCAGCTGACATTGGCCGATATTGCGCGGGTCAAAACCAAGGCGACGCCCCTGCCGGTCGCCAAGCCGGCCAAACCCAAGGGCGAGCCCAAGCGCCGCGAAGGTCGCCTGACGCTCGAAATGGTTGAGCGGATGCAGGAAGGCGACGATGAACGCGGCCGCTCGATTGCGGCGTTGCGGCGCGCGCGGGAAAAAGAGCGGGAACGGCGCATCCGCGAAATGCGCGGCGGCGATCAGGCCAAAGTCACCCGCGAAGTGATTATTCCTGAAACCATCAGTGTTCAGGATTTGGCCAACCGCATGGCCACACGCGCCGGTGAGATCATCAAACATTTGATGCGCGAAGGCACCATCGCCACGCTCAACCACATGCTCGACGCCGACACCGCCGAGCTTATTGCGGTCGATTTCGGCCACACGGTCAAGCGCGTCTCCGATAGCGATATCGAAGACGGTCTGGTTGGTGCGGTGGATGAAGCGGGCGATCTGGAGGCGCGCCCGCCGGTCGTGACCGTCATGGGCCACGTTGATCACGGCAAGACCTCGCTGCTCGATGCGCTGCGTCACACCGATGTTGCCGCGGGCGAGGCCGGCGGCATTACCCAGCATATCGGCGCCTATCAGGTGCGTCTCGCCAATGGGCAGCGCGTCACTTTCCTTGATACTCCCGGCCACGCGGCGTTTTCCGGCATGCGCGCCCGCGGCGCGCAAGTGACCGATATCGTCGTACTGGTTGTGGCCGCCGATGACGGCGTGATGCCGCAAACCATCGAAGCGATCAGCCACGCCAAGGCGGCCGGCGTGCCGATCATTGTGGCGGTCAACAAGATCGATAAGCCGGACGCCAATCCGCAAAAGGTCATCAACGAGCTACTGCAATATGAGATCGTCACCGAAGCCAATGGCGGCGACGTCCAGGCGGTCAGCGTTTCTGCAACCAAGAAGATGGGCCTCGACGATCTCGTTGAAGCCATTCTGCTGCAATCGGAAGTGCTCGAGCTGAAAGCCAATCCCAAGCGCGCTGCTGAAGCGGTGGTGATCGAAAGTAAGCTCGATCGCGGCCGGGGTTCGGTGGCGACGGTGCTGGTGCAGCGCGGCACGCTGAAGCGCGGCGATATCGTGATTGCCGGCGCCGAATGGGGCCGTGTGCGTGCGCTGGTGAACGAGCGTGGCCAGCAACTCGCCGAAGCCGGCCCGTCTGAACCGGTGGAGATCATGGGCCTGGAAGGCGTGCCGGCGCCGGGCGACAAGGTCGTGGTTGTGGAAAGCGAAGCCCGCGCGCGAGAAGTCACGGCCTTCCGCCAGCGCCGCAAGCGCGATAAGATCGCCGCACCCAACGCCGTCGGCCGCGCCTCGTTTGAGCAGCTGATGGCAAAGGCCCAAGATAAGACCGCCAAGGAATTGCCGGTCGTGCTGCGGGCTGATGTGCAGGGCTCGGCGGAAGCGATTTCGACCGCCCTGGAGAAACTGGGTACGGACGAAATCCGCGCCAAGGTGCTGCAGGCCAATGTCGGAGCCATCAACGAGGCGGATGTGACGCTCGCCAAAGCGAGCGGCGCGCCAATCATCGGCTTCAATGTGCGGGCGTCGAAAGAAGCGCGCGAACTCGCCGAGCGAGAAGGCGTCGAAATCCGCTATTACGCGATCATTTACGACGTCATCGACGACGTAAAGGGCGTGATGAGCGGGATGCTGTCGCCGATCCAGCGCGAAACCTTTCTTGGCACGTGTCGGGTTTTGGAAGTGTTCCAGATCACCAAGGTTGGCCGCGTCGCCGGCTGTCTGGTGCAGGAAGGCAAGATGCAGCGCGGCGCCCGCATTCGCCTTCTTCGCGACAATGTCGTCATCCACGAGGGCGGCAAGCTGAACACTTTGAAGCGCTTCAAGGACGATGTGAACGAAGTGCAAAGCGGCCAGGAATGCGGCATGAGCTTTGAAAACTATCAAGACATCAAGCAGGGCGACGTTGTGGAATGCTACCTGCTGGAAACCGTGCAGCGCACATTGTGAGGTCAGGTTCGGTGAAGCGTAGAATGCGCGGCGCGCTGGCGGTTGCAACGCTCGCTTTGGCCTTGTCGGTCAGCGGGTGCGAGCGGCTGGGCTTCAAACTGCCGGGATCAGAACCAAGCGCAGAACAACAGGCGGCCGCGCGCGAACGCTCCGGCCCGCGCACCATCGCCGACACTGCCGTTGAAGAGGTCGCCACTGGCGAGCCGGGGAAGGATCGCTTCAATTGGCGCGCAGACAATGACGGCGCGCGCACGATCAGCGGCAATGTCACCGCCAGTTTGCCCGAAGGCAGCGGCGGGCCTTTGGCTCTGGCCTTTGCCAATGGCATAACCCTGCGCGTTGATGTGCTTGGCCTGCATCGCGGAACCGATCGCATGGCCCCGCGCGGCGATACGATCGCCGCGATCCTCGGCGGCGACCCGCGCGCCAGTGTGGGCATTTATCGCGTCGCACGGGAAGACATCGATCGCAGTGCGCCGAAGGGCGGGCTGTGCGGGGCTGCGCCCACGCGTCATATCGCGGTAACGGAATATGTCACAGAGCAGGGCGATTGGTCGTTGCTCATCGCGTCCTTCAAGGGCGCGGCAGCGCCGGGCGCCGACAATGCGGTGGACCCCGAATTCTGCAATGTCTTTGTCTTTCGCTTGAACTGAGCCCTGGCCGTCGGTTCGAACCCGGCGCCAGGCGGAGCTGTCCATGTCCCGTCGCAAACCCGATCCGCGCGGCGCCCTAGCCGGCCCCAGCCAACGCCAGCTGCGCGCTGGCGAAGTGGTCCGCCACGCTTTGGTGGAGATCCTCGCCCGCGAAGCGTTCCGCGAACCGCCGCTGAAGGGCGCCTCGATCACGGTCGGGGAAGTGCGCGCCTCGCCCGATCTCAAGCACATGCATGTGTTCGTGGCGCCTTTGCTCGGGCAGGGCGATTCGCAATCCATCGCCGCGGCGCTGCAGGTGCAGGCGAAGTTTCTGCGCGGGCGCCTTGCGCGCGAAGTGGTTCTGAAATTCACGCCGGAGCTGCATTTTCTGCCGGACGTCTCTTATGACGAGGCCACCCACATCAATGATCTGCTGGCGAGCCCCGAAGTGCAGCGCGATCTGAAAGGCGACGACGATGGCCAGGC
This sequence comes from Hyphomonadaceae bacterium, assembly GCA_040381035.1. Classification (GTDB taxonomy): domain Bacteria; phylum Pseudomonadota; class Alphaproteobacteria; order Caulobacterales; family Aquidulcibacteraceae; genus REEB506. Next base: position 35,535 of record JBEIHY010000014.1, on the reverse strand, counting down.
GTAAACGCGGCGTCGATGTTTCTGGGTGGCTCGCTTTTGACAAGCCGGAGGAGCTGACCTCCACCGACGCTGTGGCCGTGATCAAGCGGGCGTTCAACGCCAACAAGGTTGGCCATGCCGGCACGCTGGATCCATTGGCCTCCGGCATCCTGCCGATCGCCTTGGGCGAAGCCACCAAAACCGTGCCTTGGCTGGTGGAAGCCGACAAAGCCTATCGCTTTACCATCCGCTGGGGCTCCTCCACCGCCACCCAAGACCGCGAAGGCGCGATCACCGCCCGTAGCGATGCGCGGCCCACGCCCGCAGGGGTCGCCGCTGCGCTGGCAACGTTTCTCGGTGAGATTGATCAAACCCCGCCGCAATTCAGCGCCATCAAGGTCGATGGCGAGCGCGCCTATGATCTGGCCCGCGACGGCGAAACGGTCGATCTGAAGCCCCGCCGGGTGGTTTTGCATGAGGCGGCTGTCGCCGAATGGTTAAGCGCCGATGAGACGGCCTTCACTGTGCGTTGCGGAAAAGGCTTTTATATCCGCGCTTTGGTGCGTGACATTGCCGCTAAACTCGGCATGGAAGGGCATGTTGGGATGCTGCGACGCACAGCGGTGGGGCCGTTTGTCGAAGCCAACAGTATCACCCTCGACGCGCTGAAGGATTTCGTTCATAAGGGCGGCGCGTCTGAACGCCTCATGCCCATTGAGACCGCGCTGGCCGACATCCCGGCGCTGGCCATAAATGGTGAAGATGCGTTCAAGCTCAAGCAAGGCCGGCCCATCGTGCTGCTCCCCCACATCGTGGAAGCGCTGAAAGGCCAGTTCCGCCCCCGAACGATCGCTGGACAAGACGCCAGCCGTGCGGCGGTGGCGCTGTGCGATGGTTTGGCCGTGGCTTTGGGCGACGTGCGCGCGGGGCGATTTAGCCCCTCGCGCGTGTTCCACCTCACCAGGGAGTAGCCCGATGTCGATTACGGCCGAGCGCAAGTCTGCGCTCATTCAAGAGCATGCCACCACCAAGGGCGATACCGGTTCGCCGGAAGTCCAGGTGGCGATCCTGTCGGCGCGAATTTTAACGCTGACGGAGCATTTCAAGACCCACAAGAAAGACAATCACAGCCGGCGCGGCCTGCTGAAGATGGTGTCGCAGCGGCGTCGGCTGCTCGACTATCTGAAGGACCGCGATGTGGCCCGTTATCAGGCGCTGATCGAAAAGCTCGGCCTGCGTCGTTGATTGGAGTTCGGTTTCTGGATCGCCGTTCCGCGGGCGGCGCTGGTCGCTGCGGCGGCGGTTCAGAAGTCGCCCGCCTTGCCCAGAATTTGGCCCGTACGCTGAGCGGCGGGTCATTTACGCTGCGCCGTTTCGGCCAGCTTCGCGCCGTCGGCCATCCGGGTCGGCGGGCGTTTCATCCGCACGCGGCGACCGGGCATGGGGCTCGCTCGCCAGGAGAGAACCATGTTCGATATTCAGTCCGTTTCGATCGATTGGGCGGGGCGCAAGCTCACCCTTGAAACCGGCCGCATCGCGCGGCAAGCTGATGGCTCGGTCTACGCCACAATGGGCGACACCGCGGTCCTCGCCACCGTTGTCTTCGCCAAGGAGCCCAAGCCCGGCCAGGACTTCTTCCCGTTGACCGTGAATTATCAGGAAAAGACTTTTGCGGCAGGCCGTATTCCCGGCGGCTATTTCAAGCGCGAAGGCCGCCCGACCGAGCGCGAAACCCTGATTTCGCGCCTGATCGACCGCCCGATCCGCCCGTTATTCGTCGATGGCTTCAAGAACGAAGTGCAAGTCATCGTCACCGTGTTGAGCTGGGACAATGAGAACGAAGCCGATGTGCTCGCCATGGTCGCGGCCTCGGCCGCACTGACCATTTCCGGCGTGCCGTTCCTCGGCCCCATTGGCTGTTCGCGCGTCGGCTGGATCGACGGCAAGCCGGTCCTGAACCCGACCATCCCGCAGATGGCCGGCTCGCGCCTTGATCTCGTGATCGCCGGCACCGCCGACGCCGTGATGATGGTGGAATCGGAGGTGAAGGAACTGACGGAAGAGGAAATGCTCGCCGCGGTCAGTTTCGGTCACAAGGGCTTCCAGCCGGTGATCGACGCGATCATCAGCCTCGCCGAAAAGGCCGGCAAGGCGCCGTTTGATTTCGTTCCCTTCGATATCAGCCCGATCAAGAAGGGCATCGCCGATCTGGTCGGCTCCGAGATCGGCGCCGCCTACAAGATCGTGAAAAAGGAAGAGCGCCAGGACGCGGTTGGCGCGGCGCGCAAGAAGGCGGTCGAAAAGCTTGTCAAGTCGGACGCCAATCCGGACGGCTTTGACGCCAACAAGTTCAAGGAAGCATTCAAGGCGGTGGAGTCCGACATCGTGCGCTCGCGCGTGGTGAAGGAAAAGGCCCGCATCGATGGCCGTGCGGTCGATAAGGTGCGTGCGATTGACGTGCAGGTCGGCTGCCTGCCGCGCACTCATGGCTCGGTGCTGTTCACCCGTGGCGAAACTCAGGCGCTGGTCGTGGCAACCCTCGGCACCGGCGAGGACGAGCAATATATCGACAGCCTCGGCGGCACGACCAAGGAGCGCTTCATGCTCCACTATAACTTCCCGCCCTACAGCGTTGGTGAAACCGGCCGCATGGGCTCGCCCGGCCGGCGCGAAATCGGCCACGGCAAGCTCGCCTGGCGCGCGCTGCAAGCTGTGCTGCCGAGCCAGGATCAGTTTCCCTACACGGTGCGGCTGGTCTCCGAGATCACCGAGTCCAACGGCTCATCCTCAATGGCGTCGGTCTGTGGCGGATCGCTCGCGCTGATGGACGCCGGCGCGCCGCTGACGCGCCCGGTCGCGGGCGTCGCCATGGGCCTGATCCTGGAGGATTACGGCTTTGAAGTGCTGACCGATATCCTCGGCGACGAGGATCATCTCGGCGATATGGACTTCAAGGTGGCCGGCACCGAAAAGGGCATCACCGCCCTGCAAATGGACATCAAGGTCGCTGGCATCACCGAAGAGATCATGAAGGTCGCCTTAGCGCGGGCTTATGACGGGCGGATGCATATCCTGGGCGAGATGGCCAAGGGCTTGAGCACCCCGCGCGGCCAGATGAGCGCCACCGCGCCCAAGATCGTCCAGATCACCATCCCGACCGACAAGATCCGCGAAGTCATCGGCTCCGGCGGCAAAATGATCCGCGAGATCGTCGAAAAGACCGGCGCCAAGATCGACATCAGCGACGACGGCACCGTGCGCGTCGCCTCGCCCAGCCAAGACAATATCGACGCGGCGGTGAAGTGGATCAAATCGCTGACCAGCGAAGCCGAAGTCGGCGCCATCTATGACGGTAAGGTCGTTAAGGTTGTGGAGTTCGGGGCCTTCGTGAACTTTTTTGGCGCCAAGGACGGCCTGGTCCACGTCTCCCAGATGCGCAACGAACGGGTGAAAAGCCCGGCCGATGTGGTCAAAGAAGGCGACATGGTGAAGGTCAAGCTGCTCGGCTTCGACGATCGCGGCAAAGTCCGCCTGTCGATGCGCGCGGTTGATCAAGTCACCGGCGCCGATCTGGAAGCCGGCGGCAAATCGGAAGAGTAGCGGCTCTGGTTGGCGCGTGGCGGAGGGCGCATCAGCGCCAGCGCCATGCGCCAGCCCGTCGCCTGCAAGCAATGTCTGCCATGTCGCGGCGCATGGCGCTGATGCGCCCTATGGTTTGCTTTTGTGGGCCAGGGTGGCGGCATTGGCTTCCCAGTTCCGGCCATCGAACGGCGCGATCAGCAAAGTCGGCCGATCGGCGTCATCGAAGCAGCGGGCGTTCACGTCCACCCCATCGGGATTGCTGCGCGGGATGTAAAAGCTCTTTATCCCGCATACGCGGCAGAAGCGATGCTGCGCTACGCGGCTGTTCCAGCGATAGGTTTCAAGCGCCGCTCCGCCCGCGATCAGGCGAAACGCTGACCTCGGCACGATCACATGCAGGAATCCGGCTTTGGCGCAGATGCTGCAATTGCAGTCCTCGGCTTCGACCACATCGGCGCACAACGCTTCAAACCGCACCGCGCCGCAATGGCAGCCGCCGGCGCGCCATCTCATCGCAGCGCCTCTTCAACCCAATCGAGCCGGTCCTGGCCAAAAAACATCTCCTCGCCGACGAAGAAGGTCGGCGCCCCGAACGCGCCGCGGGCGACGGCTTCTTCGGTGGTGGCTTTCAAGCGGTCTTTGGCTTCCTGGCTTTCAGCGCCCGCTTGGATCGCGGCAGCGTCAAAGCCAGCCTCACGCATTGCCGCGGCGGCAATCGCTGGATCGCCCATATTGCGCGGCTTGAGCCACATCGCATCAAACATGGCATCGGCAAAACGGGCGAAGTGCGGCGTGCCTTCGAGGCTTGCAACGGCGCGCATGAGACTGATCGAGTTGATCGGAAAATGCGGGTTCATGGTGAACGCCAGGGCATGTCGTTGAATATAGCGGTTGAGATCGACGCCGAAATAGGCGCCCTTGGCCGGCACCGAGAAAGGCGGCGAATTGCCGGTCGCTTTCATTACACCGCCGAGCAGCATCGGGCGGTAGCGCACACTGGCTCCGGTCGCCGCCGCAATCGCCGGCAGTCGCTTGTGCGCCACATAGGCCGTGGGGCTGACGACATCGAAGAAGAATTCAACGGTCTTGGCCATCACCAGGTCTCCTGCCAGGGGCGCAAATCAAGCTCAAACGTCCAGGCGCTGCGGTGCTGAGCGTGCAAGCGCCAATATTCCTCGGCGATCGCTTCGGGCCGCAAAATCGCGTCTTCGTCCTTGCGGGCATAGAGCGCCGGCGCGATCTCGCGGATGAAGTCGGTGTCGATTGCGCCGTCGATGACGACATGTGCAACGTGAATGCCTTGCGGCCCGAGTTCGCGCGCCATGCTTTGCGCCAAGGCCCGCAGCGCATGCTTGGCGCCGGCGAAAGCCGCAAAACCTGTCCCGCCGCGCAAACTCGCGGTCGCCCCGGTGAACAAGATGGTTCCCTTGCTGCGCGGCAGCATCCGGCGCGCGGCTTCGCGGCCAACCAGAAAGCCGCCAAACGCCGCCATTTCCCACACCTTGCGGTAGACGCGTGCGGTGGTCTCGGCGATTCCGAAACGGACATTGGCGCCGGGATTGAACACGGCGACTTCAATCGGGCCGATGTCGCGTTCGATCTCGTCAAACAGCGCGATGACTTGATCTTCTGCACGCGCGTCGCCGCCAAATCCATGCGCCTGGCCGCCCTCGGCGCGAATGGCGTCGACCAGCGGCGCCAGCTTGTCGGCCGTGCGGCGGGTGACAACGGCAGTGAAGCCCTCGCGGGCGAAACGTTTGGCGATGGCGCCGCCGGTGGCGTCGCCCGCGCCGACAACAAGGCAGACCGGATTCATGGCGGGACTTCACTGCACATGCAGGGGATCGTCAAGGTCAGGCGTGGATGTCGCGGTGGCGGGTCTCAGGCAGGAGGAACAGCGCGATCAGAAATGAAATCGCGGTGACCATGAACGGAAACCACAGCCCGGCATAAATGTCGCCCACGGCCGTGACGATGGCGAAGCTGATGGCGGGTTGCAAACCGCCAAACCAGCCGGTGCCGACATGATAAGGAAAGCTCATAGCGGTGTAGCGAATGCGAGTGGGGAACAGCTCCACCAGGCACGCCGCCAATGGACCAAACAACGCACATGCCGCGGTGACGAACACCACCATGGTGGTAAACAGCAGCGGCCAATTGATCTGATCTTCCGGCGCGACTTCGGGATAACCGTTCGCCACCAGGGTCGCTTTCAGCTTGGCGTCAAACGCCTCGCGCTGTTTCTTGATCGCGCTGGGGGCGAGGCCGCGCGCGTCGATGGACTCCACCACGGTCGCGCCGATGCGCACCTGTGCAATCGTTCCGGGCGGAGCGACTTCGTTCTTGTAACTCACGCCACGATTGGCGAGCGCGCCTTTGGCGATATCGCAGGCCTTGCCGAATTGCTGCGCGCCGCCGGTCAGATCGAGTTGGAAGGAACAATCTCCAGGATAGGCGATGACCGTCACGGGTGCGGCGCGTTGCGCGGCGGCGAGCATGGGATTGGCGGCCTGGGTCAACAAATGGAAGCCGGGGAAATAGGCCGCCAACATCAGCACCATGCCAAACAGCATCACCGGTTTGCGGCCGACCTTGTCGGACAGCCAGCCGAAAAACACATAGAGGAATGCCGAAACCGTCGTGACAGCGATCATCAGGATGTTGATATCGACGGCGGGTAATTTCAGAAGTCGCTCCAGAAAAAACTGGGTATAGAAATTGCCGGTGTACCAGACCACGCCTTGGGCCATCATCACCCCGAACAGCGTCAGCAGCACGACTTTCAGGCTTGCCCATTCAAAGAAACTCTCACGATAAATCGCCTTCGAGGCGCCGCCTTCGGCTTTCATTTTTTGAAAGGCCGGGCTTTCTTCAAGACTGAGGCGGATCCACAATGACACGATCAGCAAGCCAAGCGACACCAGAAACGGCAACCGCCAGCCCCAATCGCGAAACGCCTCCTCGCCGATCAGGGTGCGGGTGATGAGCGTTACCGCCAGCGCGGACAAAAGCCCAAGCGCGGCGCAGGTTTGGATATAGCTGGTGTGCAGGCCGCGCTTAGTGTCGGGTGCGTGCTCGGCGACGTAAATCACCGCACCGCCATATTCCCCGCCAAGCGCAAAGCCTTGCAACACGCGGCAGGTGATCAGCAGCACCGCGGCGATCACGCCAAAGCCCGGCCCGACATGGGTTTCAAACCATTGGTGATCAGGCAACAGGCCGATCGCAACGGTAGCCACGCCCATCATCGTGATGGTGATCAGGAATGCGCCCTTGCGGCCGTTTTCGTCGCCCATCTTGCCAAACACCAGTGCGCCCAGCGGGCGCACGATGAAACCAACCGCGAAGGTGAGCAGTGTGAACACAAATGCCTGCGCGTCGGGCAGGCCAGCATAGAAATGTTTGGAGATGATCGACGACAGGATCGCGAAAATGAAAAAGTCGTACCACTCGAAAACGGTGCCAGCCGCGCTGGCGGCGATGACTTGGCGGCCCGTGGCGGCGTCGACGGCTGTAGACATAGCGATCCTGAATGTTGAAACGCCGGTCACGCTATGGCCGCCGCGTGGGCTGCGCAAGCATTATGGAATGGCCGCCGCGTCCTGGCCGGATTTCAGCAGCGCCGCCCGCACCGGACCGCGCTGGCTCAGATATTGCGCCGCAAATAATGTGAGGATCGCCCCGGTGGGCGCGAAAGCGCTGAACAGCGCCCAGGTGTGGAGATTTGTCTCAAACGCGAAAAACAGATTGAGACCGGACAGCACGAATAACAGCCCTGCCCACACCAAGCCCCATGTCACCAAAGTCGTGCGCGGGATCTAGGGCAGCGCGACCGGCGGGATGTAAGGCGCCTGCCAGCCGGGCTTCAGAAACACCAGCCCAACCGCAGCAAAGACCAAACTGGGCTTAACCATCAAGAAGCGCGGATCGTCAGTGACAAGGGTCGCTGAGCCAAACACGCACACAATCCCGAGCGACACCCATTGCAGCGCCGCGATCGGTTTGCGTTGCGCTTCGGCAAGCCCGACTTGGCCGATGCCGAGGGATATCGCCAAACCGGTCGCAGCGATGATGTTGTGGCTGAAGGTCAAAACGCTGAGAAAGGCCCATGTCGGCCCGAGATCGCGCAGGATCGGCAAGAACGCGAAAAGCAGTGGGTTCATGACGGCGTCATTTCGGCCGCTGTCTTAGGCCCGCGTCCGCCCTTTGGCCATAGGGCCTGCAAGATTTTACAGCCGCGTTTCCAGCCGGCTGCATACCGTCGCCCAGTCAGCAGCCAGCACGCTATACCAAGCGGTGTCCCGCCAGCGGCCATCCGGGTAGCGCATATGGCGCCGGTGGATGCCCTCGAACTGGGCGCCCATTTTCTCCATGGCAGCGCGCGAACGGGCGTTACGGGCGTCAGTTTTCAGCTCAACCCGTTCGGCCCCGCAAGCGAAGGCGTGGCCAAGCAAAGCGTGTTTGGCGGCGGGATTGATCCTGGTTCCCTGGGCGGGCGCGGCATACCAGGTGCCGCCGATCTCAACCCTGGAATGTTCTGGGCGGATAGCGAGATAGCAGGTTTGGCCAACGATCTGGCCGGCGGGCGTTATCACGGTGTGCAGCAACCAGCGGCCTGCGGCCTGTTCAGCCAGCTGCCAATCCAGGTGACGGGAAAAATCTTCGCTCAGCTTTCCACGCGGCCACCAGGTCCACAAGCTTGGATCGGCCGCGGCCGTTGCAAGGCCCGCGGCATGGTCCCGCGCCAATGGCGATAGGCGCAGATGCGGCGTATCCGCGATGCAATGGGTGAACTGCATGGCCCCGCTTAGCGGGCGGCGCGGGAGATCGTCAACGTTGGCGCGGTTCTCATGCCCCAAAGATCATGCATGTCGATGTGCCATGGGCGTAGAGCACGCCATCGGGCCCGCGCAAGAATCCCTCCACGGTCGCTTGCCGGGAGCCGGCCTGGATGACTTTGCCTTCGGCAAAAACTTCGCCGGTTTTCTCCGTCATCGCCTTCACATATTTGATTTCCAGCGTCAGCGTTGTGTAGGCCTTTCCGGCGGGCAGGGTGGTGTGCACCGCGCAGCCCATGCAGCTGTCGAGCAGTGTGGCGGCCCAGCCGCCATGCACGGTTCCGATCGGATTGTAATGATCGCGCGTGGGCGCGCCAGCAAAGATCACGTGGCCCTGAGCCCTCAGCTCAAAGCCGGTCATGTTCATCACTTTGGCGATCGGTGCGCCCGGAATGTCGCCGCGGGCGACGGCCTGCATAATCTCCCAGCCGGTCATGTGGGCCGGCGGACGGGTGGGGGCGGGGTCAGACATGAGGGGCTCCAGACACGGAAAGCTGCATATGCAGCTAGCTTCACGGTCTGACAAGCGCTATTGTTGCGAAATGGCGGACGATTCCTTGGATTTAAGCGATCTGGGCGGATGTTTTGCGTTTCGCGCGCACCGCTTTGAGCGCCAGGTCAGCGCGCTTTATGACGCAGCGATCGCGCCATCCGGCTTGACCGCGCGGCAATTCAATCTGCTCAGCCATGCAGCGGCGATGCCGGGGCTGTCAGTGGCGCGGCTGGCCTTGCGGCTGTTGGTCGATCCAACGACATTGACGCGCAATCTGAAGCCGCTGGTCGAGAAGGCTTGGTTGACGTTGGAGGCTGACGCCGCGGACGGCCGCGCCAAGCGGATCTTTGCAACGCCATTGGGCCTGGCGCGCTTGAAGCGCGCGCTCCCCTTGTGGCGTGCCGCGCAAGATGCGGTTGGGCAGGCCTTGGGCGACAGCGCCGCCGATCGCTTGGCGCAGGCCTTGGAAAAAGCCACCGGCCGCTTGCGCGCTGCCGCTGCAGGAGAATGACGATGCGTTGGGAAAAGATCGCCGCCACCGATGCCGCACAAGAGCTCACCGGTTGGGCCGTGCACGATGATCGCGAAGCGATCGTGAAATCCTTCAAATTCGCCGATTTCAAAGCCGCGTTTGCGTTCATGACGCGCGTCGCCTTGAAGGCCGAGCAGATGGATCACCATCCCGAATGGTTCAATGTCTACAACCGTGTTGACGTGACGCTGGCGACGCATGACGCCGACGGCGTGACCAATCTCGATCTCGAATTGGCGGCCTATCTTGATCTGGCCGCGGGCTGAGGTTTTCGCCGTTCAGCTGGTGCTTGTACGCGCAGCTTCCGCGAACGTCGCCGCCTTATCGCGAAACCGCGACGCTGCGGCCGTGAGATCGCTCGCGACTGGCGCCAAGCACGGATGTGATTGCGCCAAAACTGCCGCCGCCGCGGCGTTTTCATCAAACCATTCGCCCAGCATCCGCCACTCCGCCGCCCCTGGCGGCAGCGGCGACAGCGCGCGCGTCATTGCAAAACTCATCCCGGCGGTGCAGCCGGTTTCGCCCGGCCGCGCCGGCAGGGTGGTGGCGTAGGTGGCGGCCGGCGTGATCGCAAACATCAGATCAATCGCTGCATCGATCAACGTATTCTGCGTCGGCTTGCCGCCGGCATGGCCAAAGGCTTGGGTGAGGCAGCGCAGCATGTGCAGATAGAGTGCATTCGCCGAGTCGACGATGCGGGCGGCGCCTTCGGCCTCGATCCACACCTTGCCTTCAGGCGTTGGCGGGCGGCGCATCACTCGATTGTGCGCCGCAGGCCGCGCCGGCGCGAAGCTGGGATCGCGGCTCAGCGCAGCATCATAAGCGGCGCGGATTTCCATGAAACGCTGAAAGTGGCTCTGTTCAGCGCTTTCCGTTGCGCCTTCGCCTTGTTCAACAATGGCGGCGATCGCCTCTTTTGCGCTTTCCAGGCAGATCACTTTGCGCACGCCATGCAACGGCGCCAACGATTCATCGACCTGGCCGGCGGGGTCGCCGATGAACAAGCCGGCCTCGCCATGGCGCGCGGCGAGCGCTTCGAGATCGGCGACGATCATCTCATAAAGTTCGCCCACCGTTGCATAGTCCTTGGCGTGCGGCATCAGCCGATCGTCTTGCCCCAGTGCGCGCTGATAGCGCTGGGTCGGCTCAAAGCCTTTGCCGATGGGTTCGGTTGAGCCTGCCGGGCGGCCCAGCCAGACCAGATGCTGGATCGTGTCGCGGTCAAACGGGGCAAGCCGCACTTGCATGTCGGCCGGCAGATATCCGGCCGGTACTGGAAAGGTCATGCGGGCGAATTGCGCCGGGCCGCCAATGGCGGTGAGCAGATTATTGACCAGCAAGAGATGCGCCATCTCTTCGCGCGCCACCGTCAAGATCTCGCGGCGCCAATGCGCGACCAGTTCTGCGTCTGCGGCCGGCAACTCATCGGGCCCCTTCAGGCTGAAGGCGGCATAGAGATATACGCACATCAGGCAATGCTCGACCTCGGCGGCCTCGGCGAGGCGGGCGAGCACGGTTTCACGCGTGGCTGACATGGCGGGCTCCAGCTGGCGGACGCTTGAAGCTGACCTGCTATCCCGCTGCCAGAGCCACAGCGCCCTTTGCAATCGCCCACGGCTCGGTTAGGACGCTTGCGATCTGTTCGACCGTCAGCCCGGGGGGCCCATGTCCATTCTCGTCACCGCCGAAACCAAGGTCATCTGCCAGGGCTTTACCGGCAAGAACGGCACATTCCACAGCGAACAGGCTATCGCCTATGGCGCCAAGATGACCGGCGGCGTATCGCCCGGCAAAGGCGGGTCAACGCATTTGGGCCTGCCGGTGTTCAATTCGGTGGCCGAATGCAAAGCCGCCGTCGGCGCCGACGCGACCGCCATCTATGTGCCCCCGCCGGGCGCGGCGGCGGCCATCGAAGAAGCGATTGACGCGGAAATTCCGCTGATTGTGTGCATCACCGAGGGCATCCCGGTGCTCGATATGGTGCGGGTGAAAGCCAAGCTCGACCGCTCCAAGTCGCGTCTGATCGGCCCGAACTGCCCCGGTGTGCTCACCCCCAACGAATGCAAGATCGGCATCATGCCCGGCTCGATCTTCAAGAAGGGCAATGTTGGCATTGTCTCGCGCTCCGGCACGCTGACCTATGAGGCCGTGTTCCAAACAACCAATGAGGGCTTGGGGCAGAGCACTGCCGTCGGCATTGGCGGCGATCCGGTGAAGGGCACCGAATTCATCGCCATGCTGGAAATGTTCCTCGCCGATCCGGAAACCCATTCGATCATCATGATCGGCGAAATCGGCGGCAGCGCGGAAGAAGACGCCGCCCAGTTCCTGGCTGATGAAGCCAAGAAGGGCCGCAAGAAGCCGATGGTTGGCTTCATCGCCGGCCGCACGGCCCCGCCGGGGCGCCGCATGGGCCATGCCGGTGCGATCGTGTCCGGCGGCAAGGGCGACGCCGAAAGCAAAATCGCCGCCATGGAAGCCGCGGGCATCCGCGTCGCGCCGCACCCGGCCGCATTGGGGCGGACAATGGTGGAAGTGCTGAAGGGGTGAGGCGCGGGGCCCAAGGCGTGCGCTTTTCGCTTTTGGCCATTCATGGTAGGGTTTTGCATGGGCAATCGCTATCGCGCTGATTTCTATGGCTGGACCAATGACCAAGCCGCTGCGCTCAAGCGCCGTGATCGGAAAGCGCTGGATTGGGAAAACCTGGCTGAGGAGCTGGAAAGCTTGGCCAAGACTGAGGCGCGGGGGCTTTAGAACCGCTACGTCGTGTTGCGCACGTACCTCTTGAAATGGGCCTACCAGCCTGAAAAGCGCAGTCGTTCGTGGCGCAACACGATCGCCAATGAGCGCAGCGCGCTGCGCAAGCACTTGGCGGAAAACCCAAGCTTGAAGGCCCGCGACGCAGAGGAGTTTGCAGACGCCTACGAGATTTCGCGCCGCGACGCCTCGACGCAGACCGATATGGATGTTGAAGCCTTTCCCGAGCGGCCGCCGTTCACAGCCGGCCAGGCGCGCGATACGGAGTTCTGGCCGGAGCGATATAGCTCAATCCCGGCTCAAGCCGCGCGCAACCAGCGCCGCCTCATACGCCGCCATCCGCGCCTGCGCCTCTTCACCCAGCTGGCGCAGAAAGCCCCATGCGTAAATCCCGGTCTCGTGGCCGTCGTCGAACGCGATGCGCACAGCATAGCGGCCAACCGGCTTGGCGTCGGTCACGCCGACCAGTCGTTTGCCCGGCACGATCTTACGCTGGCCGCCATGGCCTTGCACTTCGGCCGAAGGGCTTTCCACGCGCAGCAGTTCAAACGGGATCGCGAAGGCCGCGCCATCGTCGAACGCAATCCGCAACAGCCGCGCGCTACGGTCAAAGACGAGATCGGCAGGCCAAGGCCGGCTCATGGCGTGGGCGCGTCAAGGTCGCGGGCTTCGTCGATCAGCAGGATCGGCACGCCGTCGCGGATCGGGAAGGCAAGCCGCGCGGTTTCGCTAATCAGTTCCTGGGCGGCGCGGTCATAGCGCAGCGGCCCGCGCGTCTGCGGGCAGACCAGCACTTCCAGAAGGCGCGGGTCGGGCTCGAGGCGGTGGGCGTCGTCGGTCATTGCAGGCGGCCCTCGCGGCGGTCGCCGCTGGCGGCATTCAGTTCCAGCAGTGCGATCAGTGTGGCGCAGCGGCTGTCGAGGCCGGGCGCTTCGAGCAGGCCCTGCTTTTCCAACGGATCGAACGGGCAGAGCGTGGCGATGGCGTTGACCAACGGCTCCGGCTCGGCGCTGTCTACGGCGGTCCAATCGATCTGGAAGCCATGGCCCTCCGCATAGCGCTTCAGCGCCTTCAGCAGCCGCGGCCGATCGATCTGATTGCCGCCGCTGGGGGCGGTGAGATCGGCCGCGAAGGCGCTAAAATCAGCCTCGACCTGGCGATAGGGCCGGCGCATTTCCAGCTCGCGCGTGATGCGGAAACGGATCAGGCCAGTGAGCGTGATAAGGTAGCGGCCGTCTTCGGTTTCGGCAAACGACGTGATCTTACCAACGCAGCCAACCGGCTGCACCGCCGGCTTGTCGGTCGAGCCCGATAAGGGCCGCGGCTGCACCATGCCGATCAGTCGATCAGCCCGCATCGCGTCGTCGACCATATTGAGATAGCGCGGCTCAAAAATGTTGAGCGGCATCTGCCCGCGCGGGAACAAGAGCGCCCCACCGAGCGGAAAAATCGGCAAGGTCGCCGGCAGGTCGGAGAGCTTGCGCAGACTCATGACAGCCAGACTGCCGACAAGCGTCGCCGGCCCGCTTTGGTGAGTTCTGAGGTTTGACCTGCGGCGTCGAACACTTTCAGCAGATGCTTGCGGGCCGCCTGTTCGTTCCATTCGCGATCTGCGCGGATGCTTTCAAGCAAATGATCCACCGCACCTGCCAGATCGCCGCGGGCGGCGAGCGCGCGGGCTAGGTCAAAGCGCGCAGCGTGATCACTCGGCTTGGCGGCGATCTGGGCCGTCAGCTTGGCCAGATCAGCGCCGGCGGGCGCGTCATCGGCCAGCTCCAAGGCTGCCTTCACGCCCGCAAATTCCGGGGCTTTGGCTTTGTCCTCTGGCATCTGGTCTAGGAAGGCTTTGGCTTGGGCCGGTTGACCCGCGGCGAGATAGGCGCGGGCCATGCCGGCGACGGCTTTGGCGTTGTCGGGTTCGGCTTCCAAAACGGCGGCGAACAGCTGGGCGGCGCCGGCCGGATCGTTGGCGTCCAAGGCGGCTTGGGCCTCGGCCAAGACGGCTTCGATTTCGGCGGCGGGGTCTTCTTCTTCCAGCGCCTGACCGCCAACACCCTTGGCGACCTGCTCGACAAACATTTTGATTTGGCTGGGCGCGATGGCGCCGGTGAAGCCCTGATATGGCCGGCCTTTGTCGAACACCCAGACATTTGGGATCGAACGCACGCCAAGCTGGCCGGCATAAGCCGGGTTCTCGTCGATATTGATTTTGACCAACTTGACCTTGCCGTTCTGCGCCTTGACGGCGGCTTCCAGGCCAGGCGCCAATTGCAGGCACGGCCCGCACCAGGGAGCCCAGAAATCGACGATCACCGGCGTTGTTTTCGACGCTTCCATCACGTCTTTCATGAAGCTGGCGTCGGTAGCGTTCTTGATCGCGTCGCCGGCGGGGGAGGAGGCTTGCGGCCCGGCCATGGGGTGTCCTTGGTCTGCTCAGGGCGCGGCCCTGCGATTTGTGAGGCTTAGATGGACGTTGACCGCCCGCGCATCAATGGGGGTGGGCGATCAAGTCGCCTCGCCGTCATAATAGTCCACATCGGCGGCCTGGCGAAACATGAACCTAACGGTGCGCGCACCGCGTTGGCCGGCGACGATACTGATCTTGCCGGAGTCGGGATATTCGCAGGTTTCGATCTCGGCCGTCGTTGAAACCGCCAGATAGCGCAGCGTCTTGGTCCCGGTATTGATGATCTGATGCGCGACTTCGGCCCCGCCGGTCGGGCAGGCGATGACGTCATGGCGGCGAATGGGAAAGCGCTGGTCGCCGAAGCGCAGCTCGCCTGCGCCGTCGAGAATGAAGAACATCTCCTCTTCGCCGTGATGGCTGTGAAACGGACATAGCGCCTTGCCCGGCGGCAGTTCGGTCAAGTTATAGCCAAGCTGACGGGCGCCGATCAGATCGCTGATCGTGGCGCGGCGGGAGGTGTAAAGACCATTGCTTTCGACGTCGTCGAACGCCAGCTCATCGAGATTGATCATCGGCTTGGACATCGACTTCTCCTTTGGCGGCGCCCCTCTTTCAAACCGGCGCCCCGTTTCGCCCGAAGCGAACGATGTGCGTATGCCGCCCGGTGGACGCCACAAAGCGCAGCAAGTCGTCCGGTGCAATGGCGGTGGTGGCGTCGTTGCGCAGCGGGTGGAAATTGACCGGATCGTGGTCAAGCAAGGCGGCGTCCAGGTAAAATGCGACGCGTCGGTCAAGGTCATTGAGCAGAGCGAAGGCCGTGACGCTGCCGGGCGTGACGCCCAAGACCGCCAACAGCAGCTCCGCCGATCCGAACGAAAACCGCGGCGCGCCAATCGCCCTGGAAAAGGCGGTCAGATCAATCTGTGTGGCGCCGAGGGCCGACAAGAGCACAAGGCGGCCCCTTTTATCCTTCAAGAACAGGTTCTTGGAATGGCCGCCGGGCAAGGCGGCTTTAAGATCAGCGCCATCCTCCACCGTGAAGATCGGCCGATGGCGATGGGTGACATGGGCAATCCCCAGGCCATCCAGATGTGCGACCAAATCGGCTTCGGTGGCGGGCGGTCTCGACGTCACGGCGCGGGCTCGTCTACACGGGGCAGGCCAACTCGCCAAGCGGAACCGCCAAACCATGCAGTTTGATTGCTATCTCCTCGAAGACAACCCGCCCGAACTTGTTCCCGGCCGGCCAGACCGCGCCTGGATGGACGCCTTCGGCGACCGCCACCCGTATCGCTGCCTGCCGCTGGTGATCGCCAATACGACCGGCTGGGAAATCCTGTCGCCGTGCAGCTTCACGGCCACTTGGACGGGCGGGCCGAACATGGAAGACATCCGCCTCGACAGCGACGACGACTACGCTCATTTGCACCGTCACGTCACCAGCCACTTCACTCGCGGCGTGCTGACGTTCCACACCGGCTATCTGTTCCGCACCCCGCCCGGCTGGGACATGTGGGTCGGCGGGCCGCCCAATCACGTGAAGGACGGCCTGCAGCCCTTGAGCGGGATCGTGGAAAGCGATTGGCTGCCGTTTCCGTTCACGATGAACTGGCATTTCACGCGGCCGGGCATGATCCAATTCAAGAAGGGCGAGCCGTTCTGTTTCATCATGCCGGTGGCGCACAATTCGCTTGACCCGTTCGAGCCAGTGATCAAGCGCATGGCCGACAATCCGGAACTGACCAAAGAATACGCCGCCTGGAGCGAAAGCCGCACCAGCTTTCTCGACAAGCTCAGCGCCCGCGACGAAGACACCATCAAGCAAGGCTGGCAACGCCATTACTTCAAGGGCGAAAAGGTCGAGGGCGAGCAGTCCGAGCGCCAGGGCTTCCATATCAACCGCCGACGGCTGAAATCGCCGCGGATCGCCAAGCCCGGCGAATGACAGGAGACATCCGCATGAAAACCGTTCTGGGCGCGCTGATCGCGGCGTTCGTGTTGCTGATCGCGCCCACCGCCGGCGCGCATGACTACACCAAGGGCGCGCTGACCATCGACCATCCGATCGTCGCCCCGATCAATCCGCCGCGCACGGTCACGGCCGGCTATTTCACCATCCGCAATAACGGCGGGCGCGACCGTCTGGTGTCGGCGTCGAGCCCGGCGGCAAAGACGGTGGAAATCCACACCCATCGCAAAGGCAAGGGCGGTATGATGCGGATGGAGATGGTCAAGACCGGCGTCGATGTGGCGGCCAAAGGCGACGTGGCGTTCAAGCCGGGCGGCCTGCATCTGATGCTGTTTGGCGTCAGCGCGGCCATCAAGGCAGGCGACGCCGTGCCGGTGACATTGGTGTTTGAGAAGGCGGGCGCGATCGAGGTGATGGCGATGGGCGAGCAGCCGAGCTTGAGCGGCGCCGGGCACAAGCATTGAAAGCCGATCAGGTCATTCGACGCTGGCTCAATCGCACAAGGCGGGGTGTAATCGGCGGCGGCGTCGACCATGAACCGCGCGTCCTGGTTGAGGGCGCGCCGCGGCCGACATTTGCCAGCCGGCCATGGACGCCAGCGCGCATCGCGCGGTTTGCGATCGGCTTTTTGCTCACCGCTCTGGCGTTGTTTCTTTTATATCTTGGTTTTGTCGCGCGTTTGGCGCGCATCACGCCAGACTGGAGCGCCCTGGCGGCGCCGGCCGTGGAACAAAGCGTCTTTGCCGCCGCCGAAAGCATTGCCGCCATCACGGCCCGCGAGGACGCCTATCGCGACGGCTGGTTTCTCGCGCCAACCCGGCGCGCGCAACGGATCGCAGCGTTCCAGGTCGGTGCTGCGCGCGCTGCAGCAACCGCTTTGCGCGTTTTGCCGATCCGCGGCGATGACGCTGATCTTGCCGCCGCGCGCACCGCGCTCGCCACAGTGACCGAAAAGCGCGTGGATGCGGCGGCCCTTGCAGAAGCATCAGAAGCGCTGGTGCGGCTTGGCCGCAAGGCGCAAATGTCGGCCGGCGCCGATGCGCACCGTGTGCTCAGTGCTGCGGCTGCAACCAGCGCGGATCTGGCTGTGGCGCGTTTGGCGCAGGCCGCCAGCAGCGGGCGGCTGGGGCCGATCGGGGCGGCCGCCGAAGACAGTTTCTTCGAGATCCGCGGCGAGGCCTATGCGTGGCGCCTGTTGCTGCTGGGCTTAACGGCGCAAGCGCCTGCCGATGTGCGCGCGGCGCTGGAAAGTCCGGTGGCGCGCGCCAGCGAATCCTGGCGCCAGGCGGCTGATTTTCAACCGCTTCTGGTCTTGAATGGCCCGCCGGGCGCAGCGATGGCGCCAAACCATTTGGCTGAGCTTGGCCTGCGGTCGGCCTTGGCCGGCGCGGCCAGCCGCGAGCTTGCTGAAGCAGCGCTTGGCGCCGCACCGCCGCCCGAAAAGCCGCGCCGGCGGGGGCGCTAATCGCCAAGCTGAAAGGGCGTTCGCCGGAACCCGGACGATCACTTGGCGAATTGCGCGCTGACCTGGATTATGGCCGGGGCCAGAATGACGGCGCACAGCACCGGCAGGAAGAACGCGATCATTGGAACGGTCAGCTGGGCCGGCAGGGCGGCGGCCTTCTTTTCCGCCTCGTTCATGCGCAGATCGCGGTTTTCTTTGGCCATCACCCGCAAGGCCTGGCCGAGCGGCGTGCCATAGCGTTCGGCCTGCACCAGCGCCATCGCGACCGCTTTCACGCCGGGGTGATCGGTGCGGCGCGCGAGGTTTTCATAGGCGCTGCGGCGATCGGGCAGATAGGACAATTCCGCGGTGCACAGCTGCAACTCTTCGCCCAGTTCGACCGAGGCGGCGCCGATTTCTTGACCGACGCGCCCCATCGCAATCTCGATCGACATGCCCGCTTCGACGCAGATCAGCAGCATGTCCAGGCTGTCAGGAAAGGCTCGCATGATCGACTGTTTGCGTTTGGCGATGCGGTTGGTGACATAGATATTGGGCAGATAAAAGCCAAACAGGAACGAGGCGAAAACGATCGCCACGCCTTGCATTTGCTGCAGCTTCCATTGCGGGCCATTGATCCAAACCAGCACGCCAGCGACCAGCGCGGCCACGAATGGCAGGCTGGCGCGGCAGACGTAAAAGAAGTTCTGCGGGCCTTTGCCGCGCAAGCCCGCCTGGGCGAGCTTCATCTCGATCGTGTCGTCTTGCAGCAGCTTTGATAGGTTCAGCGTGGAAACGATGTTCTTGGCCACGCCGCCTTCGCTGTGGCGCAGGCTTCCCTCGCCGCGGGCAATTGCAGCCCGTGATTTGCGCCGCAATTCGCTGCGCTGCTCTCCGACCGATTTCATCCGCGCGGCGAGCTTGTCGCTTTTCATCAGTGGCGCAAAGACAGTCAGCACCGTGGCAAAGGCCGCGCCCGACAGAAGAACGATGGCCAGGAAGGTCGGATCATTGAGGGCGTCGACCCAGTTCATCGCGGACCCCCTTTAGAACTTGAAGTTGATCATTTTGCGCATTGTCAGGATGCCCAAAAGCATCGACACGGCGCACACGATGAGCACAACCCGGCCAGAATCGGTGGTGATGAGCAAGGAAACATATTGCGGGCGAATGGCGGCCAACATGCCGGCGACCACAAACGGCATGGCGCCGATGATCAGCGCGCTCATCTTGGCTTCCGCCGACAACGCCTTGATCTTTTCCCGCAGCATTTTGCGCGCGCGCAGTACGGTTGAGAGGTTGCCGAGCGCTTCCGACAGATTGCCGCCGGCCTTGGCCTGGATCACAAGCACGATGGCAAAGAAGTTCACTTCCGGCAGCGGCACGCGCTCAAACATTCGGTTCATGTTCTGGTCAAGCGGCACGCCCATCGCCTGACCATCGACAAGCCGTTGAAACTCGCCGCGCAACGGTTCGGGGCTTTCCTTGGCGGTGATCTGCATACACTGATTCAGCGGCAAGCCAGATTTCACGCCGCGCACAATCATGTCGATGCCATCGGCGAGCTGACTGGAAAACTTTTTCTGTCGCCCGCCGATCATGAAGCCGAGCACCCAGCGCGGCAACCCAAAAAGGCCGATGGCGGCGGCGGCCGCAATGGCCAAAGGCGGCGCTTTCAGCGAATAGGCGATGAACGCAAACACGCAGCCCAGACCGGCTGAAATCAGCCAAAAGGTCTGTTCCTTCACCTCAAGGCCAGCCTGCATGATTTGATGCTCCAGCGAGGCATGGCGCTTCTTGGTGTCCTGCTGCTTGTCGTTCAGCGCCTTCAAATTCCGCGTGGTCTGCTGGCGGCGCTTCAACGTGCTGACATCTTCGGTGCTGACCCGCTGACGCGGATTAGCGTTCAGGGCTTTGGCGCGCTTGCGGGCTTTTTCGGTCGCCACGTCCAGCTTGGGATCGCCGGCGAAGGCAAATCCGGCCGCAGCGACCGCGCAGAACGCCAACAGCGCAATCAACAGCGAGGTGAGCGACAAGTCCATCAGCGGGCCTCCGCCTCGTCGATCGCCTGGGCCAGTTCTTTTTCGAGGCCGTAATAGCGCGCGCGTTCCCAAAACCGTGGCCGACCAACGCCTGTCGAGCGATGCTTGCCGGCAATGCGGCCCTCGGCGTCTTCGCCAAGCATCTCAAAGGTCAGCAAATCCTGGGTAACGACCACATCGCCTTCCAATCCCATCACTTCGGTGATGTGGGTGATCCGGCGCGAGCCGTCGCGCAGGCGAGCGGCCTGCACGATCACGTCGACGGATGACACGATGATCTCGCGAATGGTTTTCGGCGGCAGCGAAAAGCCGCCCATCGTGATCATCGATTCCAGACGCGACAGCGCCTCGCGCGGGCTGTTGGCGTGCAGTGTGCCCATCGAGCCATCGTGGCCCGTATTCATGGCCTGCAAAAGGTCAAAAGATTCCGGGCCGCGGACTTCGCCGACGATGATCCGGTCCGGGCGCATCCGCAGGCAGTTCTTGACCAGATCGCGCATGGTCACCTGGCCCTGGCCTTCCAGATTTGGCGGGCGCGTTTCCAGGCGCACAACATGGGGCTGTTGCAGCTGCAATTCGGCGGCGTCTTCGCAGGTGATCACGCGTTCGGAGGGGTCGATGAAGGCGGTCAGCGTGTTGAGCAGGGTGGTCTTACCGGAGCCAGTGCCGCCAGAGATCAGCGTGTTGCAGCGGCAGGCGCCGATGATCGACAAGATCTTGGCGCCGGCCGGCGAGATCGAGCCGAACTCGACGAGATTCTGCAGCCGCAGTTTGTCGCGTTTGAATTTCCGAATGGTCAGTGTTGGGCCATCGATCGCCAAGGGCGGCGCGATCACGTTCACGCGCGAACCGTCGAGCAGGCGGGCGTCGCAGATCGGACTGGCTTCATCGACGCGCCGGCCGACCTGACTGACAATGCGCTGGCAGATATTCATCAGCTGGCCGTTGTCGCGGAAGCGGATATTGGTTTTCTGCACCTTGCCGCTGACTTCGATGAAGACGGTGGAGGCGCCATTGACCATGATGTCGGCGATGTCGTCGCGCGCGAGCAGCGGCTCAAGCGGGCCATAACCAAGCACATCATTGCAGATGTCTTCGAGCAGCGCTTCCTGCTCGCTGATGGACATCGCGACATTCTTGATGGCGATGATTTCAGAAACGATATCGCGGATTTCTTCGCGCGCGCTCTCGGGGTCGATCGAGGCGAGCTGGCCGAGATCGATGGTCTCGATCAAGGCGGCAAAGATCGTTGATTTGACGCGATAGAATTCGTCTGAATGCAGATCAACTTGAACTGTTGGTGCGGGCAGCGTGGCGGGGCGGGCGGAGCCAGGCGGTGCGGCCACCACGGGCGGCGGCTCGCTGCTGGTGCGCACCTGCTGGGCCGGGCGATGCGTTGGCGCCACTGGCGTGAGCCCGATCGGTTTGGGCGGTTGGTTTGGGGGAAGCGCTTCGCCGCCGCGTTTGCCAAACATTGCGCCGCCCTTAGCGCTTCAGCATCGGAAGGCGGTCAAGCAGGCTTGGCTTCTTGCGCGGCGCAGGCTCGCGGCCGCAAACCGCGCGCGCCAGCGTGTGAATGGCGTAAGCGGCGGGCCCGTCTGGCGCGATGTCGAGCAGCATTTCGCCATTGTTCGTCGCCTGGCCGAACACGGCGGCGTCGAATGGAATCGTCGCCAGCGGCTCGGCTTCCAGCGCGCGAGCAAATTCCTTGGCCGGTATTTCAGGGCGCTTCGGCACGCCTGTCATGTTCAACACAATGGCGGGGGGATTGTCGTGCGGACGCGCGGCGCGCACGAGGTCAAAAATGTTCTTGGCGTTGCGCAAACACGCTAAATCCGGCGTCGCCACGATCAGAACATCGTCGGCGCTGATGATTGTCTGGCGCATCCATGTCGTCCACAGATGCGGCAGGTCGAGCACGATGAACGGCGAGACGCGACGCACTTCTTGAATCAGATGCTCATAGGCATTGGCGTCGGCGTCGGCGATGCGATCGAGCATCGCCGCGGCGGGCAACAACGCCAAATGTTCGGTGTGCTTGATAAGGGTGCGTTCCAAAAACGTCGCGTCGATCTGATCCACGCGCGACAGCGCTTCCCCGGCGCCGATTTCCGGTTCCTGATCAAACTGCAGACCGGCGGTGCCAAACGCGACATCGAGGTCAAGCAGCGTGGTGTTGGCGTTGTAGCGTTCCGCCAATGCCCAAGCGAGATTTTGCGCGATCGTGGACGCGCCGACGCCGCCTTTGGCGCCGATCACGGCTGTGACGCGCCCGGCAAAAGGCTTCTCGGGATCAGTAAACAACGCCGAGATGGAGCGGATCAGCTGCACTGGCGTCAGCGGTGGGGTGAGATATTCGCTCACGCCGCGCTTCATCAGTTCGCGATAGAGCGTGATGTCGTTGATCGATCCGATCACGACGCATTTGGCGCCGGCATCGACATGCTCGGCAAGGCGATCGAGATCGGCGAGGATCTGTTTGGGCGAGCCGGTGTGATCAAGCAGGATGAGATTTGGGCTGGCCTGCGCGCTGAGCAATTCGATCGCGGCGTCGATGCCGCCCATCTGCACCGTCAGCGCGGTCTTCGACATGCGTCGATCGCGGCTGATCGCTTGCACCAGCTTTGCCACTTGTGGGCGCACGCAGAAGGCGCCGATGGAAATGCGCGGCAGGGGTTGATCGGCGAACGATTGCTCTTCGGCGAGTTCGTTGATCTCTTGGCGCGCGTTCGGCGGTGGCGGCGCGCTTAGCGTCGGCGCACTCGGGCGCTGCGCGGCAGATGCGGGTTTGGCGGGCGCAGCCGCCTTGGCTGGCGGCGCCGGACGCGCTGACGCTGGTTGAGGCGCGGCTTGTGGGCCATCGTCCCATACGGGAAGAGGATCGGACCAGTCGAACTCGTCGGCGCCGGCGGGCGCCTTGGCGCGATGGGGGCGGGCGCGGCCAGCTTTTGGCGGCGGCGGCGCGTCGAGATAGGGCGCGTCGTCCAGTTCGGTGGCCGACCACTCGCGGGTGGGAGGGGAGCGCGACATCTCTGTTACCTCACCGCAGTGCTAACGGTGACGCGCTCGCTGCTGCTGCGCGTCGCGCCGGTGATTTCGCCTTGGCGATATTTGTCGATCACCACTTGGCGGCGTGCGGCGTCGGCGGCGGTCAAATCGCGCGGGCGTCGCAGATCGTTCGGGTCTGCGATCAGGCTGGCGATGTTGCTGACGGTGGCGCAACCGAACGACGACCAGGGCTGATTGTTCGCAGTGCGCGCCAGATCTTCGCGCCAAATCGGCGGGCAGTCGGGCACGCTGGCCACGGTGCGCGAGAAGGTCAGCAGCAGCGGCGCGTCGGACTGGTTGGCGGCGTCATAGGGCGCGACGACGACCGCGATCGGATGGATGCCTTGTTCGATGAGGAAATCGCGCGCCTCATTGGCCACCACCTGGGCCGCAACCGTGTTGCCGGCGCCGGTCGGATTGAGAATTTCCAGCGCGCCGGACCCGCCGCTGCGATAGGCGTTGGCGAATTCGCGCAGTGCTTGGCGATTGGCGGCGTCGAGGCCCGTGGTTGCGGCTGTGACTGGCAGATCAAGCGACTCGTCAACCGCATTGAGCGTCACTTTATAGTTGTCGGCCGGGGTGACAAGCACGCCGGATTGCGGCGCGTGTGGCGTCGTGGCGCAGCCGGCGGCCAGGGCAAGAAGCCCCACCGCGCCGGCAACCTGGCTGAGACGCTGAAAGGCAGACTGGGTCATGGACGACGGCTCCCCGGGGCGGGCTGCGGCGCTGAGGCAAGACGCGGGCGCGGCGCGTTGAGTTTGGGCGGCTGCATTTCCGGCAGGCGGAAGCCGAACCGGCCTTTCAGCGCGCGGCCTTCGGTGTCACTCGCTGGATTGGAATAGACCTGATTGATGCGACCACGGAAGATTGCGTCCATGTCGGTTGGGTTCTGGTAGCCGTCGGCGGGCGTGCGCAGTTTGTCTGGGCTGGTTGGGCGCACGATATAGGGTGTGACAATGATCACCAGCTCGGTTTCGGCATTGGCGAAATCGCGCGAGCGGAACAGCGCGCCAAGGCCCGGCATGTCCTTTGCGCCCGGCACGCCTTCAAGGGCCTGGCGGGTGCGTTCCTGGATCAGGCCGGCGATCACCATCGCGCCGCCGGACGGAACCTCAACAGTGGTTTCGGCGCGGCGCACTTGCAGCGCTGGAATGACCAGGCCGTTGGCGCTGATGGCGCCTTCGCCGGTGGTTTCGCTGACTTCCGTGCTCAGCTTCAAAGAGATCCGGCCATTGCCAAGCACCACAGGCGTAAAGGCAAGGCCAACGCCGAAGGGCTTGAACTCGATGCTGATCTTGCCATCTTCCTGGCCGACAGGAATCGGGAACTCGCCGCCCGCCAGGAACGAGCCGCTCTCGCCGGACACGGCTGTCACGTTCGGCTCCGCCAACACGCGCAGAAGGCCAACGCGTTCGAACGCGGCGATCGAGGCGTCAACCTGGCTCTTTTGAATGAGATCGCCGGCGCCGCCGACGCCCGAGGTAGCCGTGCCGGAGGGGGCCGGCAGGGGGTTTGACGGGGCGGCTAAGGTGATCGGCGTCAGGACCGTATCGGCAACGCCGCCCCGGCCGGCGACGCCGCCCAGCAGCCTGCCGTTGATCGAAAAGCCATTGGCGGTGGCGACCTGGGCGAACACGTCTTCGGGCAGGAACTCATTGATGATGTTTTGCGCATTGAGATTGACGCCGAGCTGTTTGACCAGCGAGCGGCTCATTTCCACCATGCGCACTTTAAGCAACACTTGCTCTTCGTTCTGAATGGTCAAGAGATTGACCAAGGGCGTGCTGCCGCCGTCGCCCCCGCCCCCGCCGCCGGCCGCGCCAGCGGCCTGATCGGTGGACAGATAGCGCGTGGCGATTTGAACGATGCGGTCGGCCTCCGAGGCATTGCCGACATTGCCGCTCAACACGATCGTGCCGTTGACGGATTCCACACTGACGCGCGCATCCGGCGCGGCCGCACGCAACAGATCGTGCAGCCCGCGCACATCCGGTTCAACGCGGATTTCCAGATTGGCGATCTGACGGCCTTGGCCGTCAAAGAAGAAGACATTGGTCTGGCCGACCTTGCGGCCGATAATGTAGGCGCGGCTGGCGGTGCGCATCACGGCGTCGGCAATCAACGGCTCAGACAGCAGCACATCGCGCGCTTCGGCCGGCAAATCGACAACGATCGCTTTGCCCAGGCCAAGCGTCAGGGCGCGGGCGCCGGCGCCTTCGCCGCCGCGATGGATGCGCAATTCGCGCGCCGCTTCCGGCGCTCGGGCGATGATTGGCTTGGCGGGCGCGGCCTGGCGTTGCGCGGTTGGGGCAACACGCGGGCCATCGGCGAAGGCCGCTTGCGGCGGCGCCGCAATGGCCAAGACTGAAACCGCGGCGGTCAGCGTGCGGGCGGGACGGAAGCTCATTGGCCGGCCTCCCCGCTGCCTATGCTTTCAAGCTCGCCAAATGCGTGGACGCGCACCCCGATGGTGTCGGACGATTGTTGCAGGGCCCGGCCATTGCGTCGCGCCGAAGCGGCGGCGAGCGCCTGATTGCTTGGCTCGATGCCGCGCAGCACGAGCTGGATGTCGCCCAGATTGCGCGCCATGGCGAGGGTCTCAACATCGCGCGGGCTCAGCTCAAGATTGGCGGTGCTGCCTTCGACGGGCCGCGGCCCTTCGGCGTTCTCGGTTTTGTAAACGTCGCCAACCGACAGCACGCGGACATTTTCCAAAACGATGTCGGAGCGCACTTCGCCGTCGCCCCCGCGCGTGGCGCTTTCGACCTTGCGCGACAACACAATATCGACGCGGTCATTGGGCATCAGGAAGCCGGCAACGGCCGTCTCGCGGGTGATCGGCACCGCAACAGCGCGGTAGCCGGGGGTCAAGATGGCGGCGAAGAAGCCTTGATCGCCGGCCTTGACGAGGCGGCCGGGCAAAATCGGCTCGCCTTGGAGAATTTTTTCACGGGCAACGGCGCCGGTAAAGGTTTCCAGCGCCTCGGGTTGGGCGCCTTGCTGGATGAAGGCCGGGTTCACGGCGTCATTGGGCCAGGCCGTCCAGCCAAGGCTTGCCGCCTGAGCGGTCATGCCCGGCTCGATGTCTTGAGTGGCCACCAGGATCATCGGGCCGGTATTGGCGGCAGCCGGTTGCGGCAAAGCGAGGCGCTGCCCGTTGGCGGACGTCGCCCGCACCAGCACCAGCGCGCCCAGTGCTGCGATCAGCGCTACAGCCAGAATTATGATCTGTCGCAATGACATCGGTACGGACCTTTGGGCGGCTCAGAAATGCAGCCAGGGTCGCACCAAAACAGGCGTCGCCTAAGGCAGGGTTAACGCGCGTGACCAAAACGGTCGCTGGGCTTGACGAGAAATGATTTGGTCTTGGCCGCGGCTAGGAGGCCGCCAGGGCGATCGCGATGGGCGAGAAGGGAACCGCCGCCAGCGCCCCGGCGGCAATCGCCACGCCATAGGGAGCGCCTTTTTGTGGCGACAGCAGGCGGGTGAAGAAGGCGGGGTGGCGATCGCTTGGCTTAATCGCCATACGCAAAGCCACGAGCGCCAAGGCGAGGATCGCCCCGGCCACGGTCATCCAGGGCACAAACGCCCACATCCCGACCCAGCCAACCCAGACGCAAACGGCAGAGATCATTTTCGCGTCGCCGCCGCCCATCAGATTGAACTGGAACATGACAAAGCAAAACGCCAACGCGATGGCGCCGACGAAAAGGCCTTGGCCAATTTGGCCCCAGCTGAGGCCTGCCCATAATCCGACCAAGGGAAACGCCGCCACCATGGCCAGTGAAACCCAATTGGGAATCTTCATCGTCGCCACGTCATGGACGGCGGCAAACAGCACGAAGCCGGCAAAGATGAGGACGGGCGGTTCAAGCATGGCTGGGGTCCGTTTCGGCTTGGCCCGTGCTGAGTTCAGCGCGACCTTAGCGGGCCGCCGCGCCGCCGGCAGCGCTGCTGACTTGGCCAGCAATGTTGCTCATGCGGGTGCTGACGCGCTGGCCCATGGTGCCGGCGGCCGTAATCATCACAACGCCGATCAGGCCGGCAATTAAGTGCATATTCAATCGCGGTGGCGCCGTCTTCCTGGCGGAGAAAATCCGCGCAAGTCTTTTTCATGGCGAAATCCTTTTCTGGCCTACGGAAAGCACACTATCAAATTCAGACTGCCAAACGGTTCATAAACTTGGTTGAAAAACACTCAACGAAGCGTTTGCAGACCGGCAAAGCGGAGAAACGGAAACGCCCGGCTCTGCGGGTGCAGGGCCGGGCGCACCTTCGTGGCCTTAGACGGCGGCGAGCTTAGCGGGTCGCCGCGCCGCCGGCAGCGGCGCTGACTTGGCCAGCAATGTTGTTCATGCGGGTGCTGACGTTTTGGCCGAGGGTGCCGGCCGCAGTGATCATGACGACGCCGATCAGGCCGGCGATCAAAGCGTACTCAATTGCGGTGGCGCCGGATTCATTCTTGACGAACTTTTTGATGAACTTCTTGATCATGGCGATCTCCTACTGGTTCCGAGTGCTTTGTGTCGCCCTGCCGGGGTGAGCCGCACTCGACTTCCTCGTTCAGGTAGGATCTGATTATCGCGGAATATCTAAAAGCCGATTAAGAAGTGTGATGAATTTAGCATTGACCATCTTTTCCGCAAATTAAGCGGCCGGAAAGGAAGAGCCGATTAGATCGCATCGACTTTGAACGAGGCGATGATGCGCAGACTGCGAATTCTGGCGATGGCGACGACCAGCCTGGCTCTGGCCATGACGGCGGCGGCCAGTGATATTTCTGTGGCGCTGGATCAGGCCCGCGGTTTGAGCCTTGGGGCGCCGGCCAAGGGTGTGGTGATTGGCAATCCAATGATTGCTGGCGTGACGATCCAGAATGAGCGGCTCTTGTTCGTTACCGGTAAATCCTATGGCACGACCAATCTGATCGTGGTCGGCGAAGACGGCCGGGCGATTTATTCTGGCCGCATCACTGTGGTGCCAGATGAAACAGGCGCGGTGATCGTCAATCGCGGCGGTTGGACGGTGCGGTTTGATTGCTCCCCGGAATGCCGCCGCCGTCCTGATATCTCAGAAGACCCGCAGGCGTTCAGCCAAACGACTGAGCAGATTAAGAACCGCGGCAAGTAAGGCTTAACTGTATTCGCAGGCCAATTCGGCAACCGATCTTGTCTTAAGATCGCGCGCGATGGAGGCCCGCGCAATGCGCTACGCAGAAAAGATCGAACGACGGGTGGCGCGTTTGCGCCAGCGCCTGCGGCGCTTCACCGGCAACACCGCCGGAGCCACGGCGGTCGAGTTTGCAATCGTGGCCGCGCCCTTCATGTTCATGATGATGTCGCTACTTGAGATAGCGCTTCTTTACTTGACCCAGGCGAGTCTCGGCTTTGCGTTGGCCGAAGCGCAGCGTTTGGTGCGCACGGGGCAGGTGCAAACCGGCGGCATCAGCCAGGCCGAATATTACACCCGCGTCTGCGACCGGATGCGCGCTTATATGCCGGTGACCTGCGCCGGCAATCTCACGGTGGACGTGGATTCGTTTCCGGATTTCGGCTCGGTCGGCAATCTCAATCCGCTGAACGCCGATGGCCAGATTGACCAGACCCGCGTCGGCTTTGCGCCGGGAACCGCAAACCAGGTGGTGTTGGTGCGGGCCTATTTTGAGGCCGAAATTTTCACGCCGGGCTTCCGGCAAGTATTTGCCAATCTGCCCGGCGGAAAGCGGCTGTTGTCGTCGACGGCTTTGTTCCGCACCGAACCCTATTCGATGACCTGAGTGAGAGCTGTGATGAAAAAGATTCTGCCGCCGCGCATTCGCCGATTTCTGGTCAATCGCCGCGGCGCGGCGGCGCTGGAATTTGCCTTGATCGTGCCGATCATGCTGACGCTGATGTTCGGTTCGATCGAGGTGTCGGAGCTGGTTGGCGCCGATCGGCGGGTAAAGACCATGACCGACTCGGTGGCGGATGTGATGGCCCGCGATGTGCGGGTGACCAACGTCGAAGTGAACGACGTGCTTGGTTCGGCGGGGCAAATGCTGTTTCCGATGGTCAATCAGAATGTCGGCATTCGCATCAGTGCGGTGGAGATGACCACGCCGGGCAATGGCGAAGTGATCTGGAGCGACGCCCGCGGTCTGACCGCACATGCGATCGGCGCCACCATTGCCATCCCGCGCACGCCCGCCGACAAGATCTGCCCCGGCGACAGCGTGATGATCGCCGACGGTCAATACACCTATAACTCGCCGATCGGCTTCGTTCTCAACACTGTGACGTTCAATTTGCGCCATCAGGCCGCCAAGTGCCCGCGCGTGATTGATCCGGTGCAGCGCGAAGGGGTCGATTGACGCGAAGCGCGGCTGTGCTTAACCGGGCGGATGTCCAAGTCCTTATCCCCTAGTGCCGCCGTCGATGCGCTTGCGGGGTTGCATGCCCGCGCGGTTGATGCGCTTCACATGGCGCTGTCGCGGTTCATTGCCGATGGCCGCCCGCCGAGCCGCGAAGAGCGGGCGCTGTTTCGCTATCCCCAGCTGCGTATCCGCCACCGCCCCACGGGGCCTGCGCCAAAGCTGGCGCGCGCCTATGGCCAATTGGCTTGGCCGGGCGACTATTCGGTGTCGATCACCCAGCCGAAGCTGTTTCGCAGCTATCTGCAAGAGCAGCTGGAGCTGTTGACCGCCGATTATGCGGTGAGCATTTCGGTGGATGTCAGCGAAACCGAAATCCCGTATTCCTTCGTGCTCGACGGCGCCACCGGCTATGATCCGGACAAGACCCCCCCGTCTGAACTCGCGCGGCATTTTCCCTATCCGCAATTGGCCGCCGTTGGCGATGCGGTGGTCGACGGCGAGATGCTGGAATATGCCGATGGCGCGCGGCCCTTGGCTTTGTTTGACGCGCCGCGGATCGATTATTCGTTGAAACGCCTGGTGCATTATACCGGCACGCCGTTTGCCGATGTGCAGCCGTGGATCCTGTTCACAAACTATCAGCGCTATGTCGATGAGTTTGTGCGTTGGGCAATTGGGCAGGTGCAACAGGGCCGCGACGGGCTGGCTTTGTCGTGCCCGGGCGGGGTTGTCATCAGCAAGGACACGCCTGACCCCGAAGCGGCGGCAATGAATGCGCCGTGGCGCAAATATCAGATGCCGGCCTATCATTTCATGACGCCGGAAAAGGATGGCGTGACGCTGGTGAATATCGGCGTTGGCCCGTCCAACGCCAAAAACATCACCGATCACCTGGCGGTGTTGCGGCCGCATTGCTGGCTCATGGTTGGCCATTGCGGCGGCCTGCGCCACACCCAGCGGATCGGCGATTATGTGCTGGCCCATGCCTATTGGCGCCGCGACAAGGTGCTCGATGACGACGTGCCGCTCGACATTCCGATCCCGGCCATTGCGGAAGTGCAGGTGGCGATGCAGCAGGCGGCGGCCAATGTGTCGGGCGAAGATCGTGAAACGCTGAAGCGGCGGCTGCGCACCGGCACGGTGGTCAGCTATGCCGACCGCAATTGGGAGCTGAACTATCTGCGCGAGCGGCGGCTTCTGTCGCAGTCGCGGGCGGTGGCGGTGGATATGGAAAGCGCATGCATTGCCACGCAAGGCTTTCGCATGCGTGTGCCCTATGGGGTCTTGTTGTGCGTGTCAGACAAGCCGTTGCACGGCGAAATCAAGCTGCCCGGCGCGGCGGACAGGTTTTATGAAAAGGCCATTGCGGAGCATCTGAAGATCGGCATCGAGACCTTCCGGCTGTTGAAAGATGCCGCCTCCGGCCTGCATTCGCGCAAGCTGCGCAGCTTTGATGAGCCGCCGTTCCGGTAAGGTGGCGCCAATGACCTGGCGCTTGCGCGTCATAGCACGGGCGGGCGGGAGCGTCCGCGCCCGCACGACAGGCGCCAAACCAGGCGATCAGAGCGATGTCGTTCAGATTCGGTGCGGCGGCTGCGGCTGCGGCTGCGGCCAAGGCGGCGCGGACGGTGCAGGCAAGGTCGGCTTCGGTGCGGATCTGGCAGCGTTCAAACCCCGCCGGCGGCGGTCCCAACATTAGCCGGCTTCGCAGCAGCGCCAATTAAAACTCCGATGCGCGACAGGAGGGCGGCGGGGTCAAACATGGCCGCAACTGTGGCGCGGCGCGCAAGCCGGTCGGATTGGGCGCGGGCGGGCGCGGCACAACGCCATGCCCGGCAAGGCGGGGCGTCGGCTTTGGCCGGGACAGGCAGAAGGCTTATCCCCGCGCGGCGCTCACCGGCTCTGTGCGATCACGCCATACCAGCCCATGCCGGGATAGGTTTCGTAGCCGGGTGTGAGGGCAAAGCCGACGGTGTCGCCGCGGTCATTGACATAGGCGCCTTGGCGGCGGCCATCGTGGCGCAGCGGGAAGGTTTCTCCCAACACGCCTTGGCGATCGGATGCGGCCAGCACACGGCCGTGGCGATCCACCAGCAGCGCGCGGGAGCGTTCTTTCTCGCCGGGCGCAAAGCGCAGCCCCTCGACGACGGCTTGCGCCTGCGGCTCCCAGTCGAAATGGACGGCAAGCACCCCGATCGGCTTGCCGCGGCCTTCGCCGCCTGCGCGCACGGCGGCGGCATAGGTGGCCACCGCCGCGCGGTTGAGCGCCGAATTGCGGGCGACATCGGCGCACACATAGGCGTCGCCGCTGGCGCTGCGCAGGGCGTCGGCAAACCAAGCCTCGCTGGCCACCGAGGTTTGGGCGAGGGCATAACGATCCGGCCGGCCATTGGCGATGACACGGCCATCCATATCGCACAGCCACAGATCGAGATAGACGGTATAGGCGGACAAGATCACGCCGAGCCGGCGGCTGGCAAACGTCGCCGCAGCCGCGCTTGGCTGGCTGAGGGCTTCAACCACGGCGCTATCGGTTGCCCACCAGCGGACATCGCAGCTCCGCTCATAGAGAATGCGGTCCATCAGTTCGATGGCGTTCAAGGCAAGGTCGGTCAGGCGCTGCTCATTGGCTTGGCTGACGAGATTGGCGGAGGCCTGCTCCAACTGCGCCACTTGGGCGGAAAGATCTTGGCGCAGGGCTGCGGCCAGCCGCTCCACTTCGGTGGAAATGGCGCGCACCTCTTGAGCGACGACGCTGAAGCCGCGCCCGGCTTCGCCGGCGCGCGCGGCTTCGATCAGGGCATTTAGGGCAAGCATGCGGGTGCGGGCGGTAACCTGTTCGATCCGGTCGATCTTGTCGCGCGCGGTGGCGGCGACCTGCGCGGATAATTCCTGCAGAGAGGGGCTGGCGACGGAAGGGGCGACGGCCGCGCGATTGGCGCTCATGGACGGCTTCCTGTGAAGTGGCGTCCATTTTCGATGAGTTGGTTGCGAATCTGTTACCTTGCGGGATCGGAATCTGTACGCTTACGAAAATCCGCCACGATTGCAGCCTAGACAATTCATCCATATGTAGAGGCGGGTGTCTGCCGCCGCTGAACCAGGGGTTGCGAATCCGCGCCCGGGACCGCGCTTCAGGTGGGAATCTGGCTGCGCCGGGTTATCGCAAGCCTGTATGGAGTAGACATAACCGGTGATGTAAGCAGTTTTGGGTCAAGACGATCTAAAGTCTGTTTAGGGTTAATGAAAGACGAGACGATGTTGAAGGGCACTGCGGTTCGCGACTATACGGTCCAACATGAAACGTACGGCGTAGGCGTGGAGCGTCTTCAGAACGGGGCCGCCGTCAGCCATGCCTTGAAACTCGACTTGTCGCCCGGCATCTGGTTTTTAAACGTAACGGTGACGGTTGGCGTGTCGAACGTCTCGGTCAATGTCCGGATGAAGGATCAGGAGGGCGTCAAAACCCTTGGCGGCCATCACAATGGCGCCATGAGCCCGCACTTCAGCCCAGCCACGGTCACCGCCTTTTTCGACGGCGTGAAGGCCACCAATGCCCGCCCGGCGGAGCTGATTGTCAGTTTTGAGTCGGTTGGGCCGAACGCCATTCCAATCCTTGGCCAGCGCTCGATCTTCGTGATGGCCTGGAAACACGGTGAGCCGGTTGCCGCCGTCGCGCCGGCCGCGGCTGAGAAAAAAGCCGTCGCCGCTAAGCCCGCGCCTGCCGAAAAGGCCGAGCCGGTGAAGCCGGCCGCCAAGGCCGACGATAAGCCGGCCCCTGCCGCCAAGCCGGTTAAGGCCGCGCCTGTCGCTGCGGCTGCGCCGGCGCCGGCCAAGCCTGCAGAAACGGCGCCGGCTGCAAAGCTGGCCGCTAAACCGGCAAAGCCCGCGGCTGCAGCGCCTGCCGCCCCGGCCAAGTCCGCCAAGCCCGCCCCGGCTAAAAAGTCCGCCGCCAAGCGGAAATAGCCCGCGGCGCCTTGACTTGGCCGCGCGCCGCAATGCGGCTATGGCTGCTGAGTTTGGCTTTGAGGGTGCGTCGATGCGTTTGCGAACCTGGACGATCATCGCCCTGGCGGCTGGCCTCGCTGCTTGCGGGCCGCCCGGCGGAAACGAAGTGGTGGCTGAAAAGCCTGTCCATGCCTTTGCGAAGCCGGATGTGTTTCCACGCCTGTTCCAAGTCGCCTATCGCGCCGAGGCCATCGCCGCCAGCGCCGATCCGCGGGCGCCAGCCACACCCGTGACGATCTATCGCGACGGCCGCCAGACTCGCATTGACATGACTGCCCCTGGCGTTGGCCAGGGCGCTGTTGTGTTCGACCCGGCCAGCGGCGATGCTGTGTTCCTGATGTCACAGGCGGATCGTCAGCTGGCGATGAAAATGCCGTTCGGGGACGTGCCCAGAACCGCTGAGACGCAGTGGAGCGAGGCCGCCGGCGCGGCCTTTGTCGGGGCCTGCGCAGGGGCCGGGGAGGTCGGCGGGGAATGGTCGCTCGGCGACGGGGCGGGCCTGCGCACCGCCTGCGTCACCGCCGACGGCATCATTCTGCGCGCGAAGGAAGGCGACCGTATTGTGTGGGAAACCACGGCCATAAGCCGCGGACCTCAGGACTCTGCCTTGTTCGTGCTGCCGGCAGGGGTGAAGGTCGTGGACGTCCGGGATATGGTTTCGGGCTTGAAAGGCATGGCCGAAAAGATGAAGGCGCAGCCCTAAACACTCCCGCGCGGTGGGAATGTGCAGTTCGACGCGCTTTCTAGCGGTTGTCGTGGCGTTGCGAAAACGCTATGCCGCTGTGTCCTGAACGGCACGGTTAAGAACTCGGCAAGGAACCCTCCGAATGGAGCAGACAGGCGCCCCCGATCATGTTGGTCAGATCGCGCGGCAAATCATCGAAGCCTTCTTCCTGTCGCCGCATCTGGTTGCGGGGATTTTGTCGGTCGGGCTTGCGGCTTTGGTCGTGGCTGGATTCTGGCTGTTGCGCGGCTCCGTGGTTGGCGTGCGCAGCGCGCGCGTGGCGCTGCGGGCCAGCCAATTGCGCGCCAAGAAAGACCATCGCGCTCTGGTTCTGGTTGCCGGGATGCGGGGCGGCGACGGAGAAAAGCTGCGCGATGAAGTGACCAAAGCGATCAATGACCATTTCGGCAGCTTTGCGTTCCAGGCGCCGGTTCTGGTTGAAGACTATCCCGTAAAGCTGCCGGTTCTGGCCGAACGCGCGCCAGCGGCGCAGCGCCGCAAGCTGGCGCAAACCGCGGTCGACATGTTGGACAACACGCTGGCGGACGTTATCGTGTGGGGCAAGCGGACAATGGGTGGGCAGGTGGAGCTGCGCATTGTCACCCCGCCGGCGCCCGGCCAGATCGAAGAAGTCCATCCGATCAGCTTCAAGTGGCGCCCGAAGGAAGGCTTTGAGGGTCTTGGCGAAGCGGTAGCCTATGCCTGTGCGCGCCGCGCGCGGCCGGTGCTCAACAAGCCGCAGGACTATAAGCCCGAAAAGCTGCAGCCGATCGTGGAGGCGCTCGACAAGCTGGTCAATGATCCGCCGAAGTCACTATCGGAGCCCGCGCTTCTGGAAATCCTGTCGGACTTTGCCTCTGGCGCCCTGAGCTTGGGCGAACGCGGCGGCGAAGTGGGCTGGCTGATGAAGGCGCTTGATGCCCGCCGGCAATTCCTCGATCGCGTCGACCGTGGCTCCGATCCGGCGGCCTGGGGCCGGGCGCAACAAGAAGTCGGACGTGCGCTCGCGGCCCTGGGCGAACGCGAAGCCGATCGCGCCAAGTTGGAAGAAGCAGTCAATATCCTGCGCACATCGCTGGATGCGCTGCGCGCGACGGAAAATCTGCAAAGCGCGGAAGTGGCGATGCGCGCGCTCAGCCGGGCGGAGCAGACCTTGGCCGCGCGCAAGCGGATTGGCCTACGCTGGCCGGTCTGAAAGAACGGCAAGCGATGACCGCAAAGCCGTGCTGGCCGGTCTGAAAGAACGGCCAGCGATGACCGCAAAGCCGTGCTGGCCGGTCTGAAAGAACGGCCAGCGATGACCGCAAAGCCGTGCTGGCCGGTCTGAAAGAACGGCCAGCGATGACCGCAAAGCCGTGCT
>JBEIHY010000013.1:0-59438 GCA_040381035.1 Hyphomonadaceae bacterium | reverse complement strand
GAGAGCCCCCGCTTCGCCCTTCCCATCAACAATGGAGCCCATCAACGACCTGCCAGACGCCGCCTCGCAAAGGCGGCGATGCGGACGGCGTGCGTGGCGCCCAGCCATCAGCCTACGGCCTTTCGACAATGCGAAAAGCAAAGCTAAAATAGGCCTCGGTGAGCAATGCGGGTTAGGGGTGGGGGTGATTTGGCGCGGCGCACTTTGATATCCAAACGCACCGCCAGCAACACGAGCGACTAGCGCAGAATTGCGCTGATGCGTTTGATAATCATCCGTGCTCGGACGGATTGACCCGGCTCTACCAGCAACCCGGCCTGCCGCACGCCGCGAAATGCGGCGTCGAACCACAAGTTCAGCATTGTCAGGATTGCAGGAGGACGAGAAATATCGCGCGAAGTTATCGGCGCAGTGTGAAATCGAAGAGAATTCGGTCGGATAGATTTGCGCTGTTATCGCCCAAGAGAGGCTGGGCGTTCGGCCCGCGATGTAAAGGGGTGCGGATAAGCCCTGCCGCTTTCCCCCGAAGCCGCCGCTAAGGCGCCGCTTCGGGCTTCACCGCCCGCGCTTCGATGGCGTCCAGAAACGGCTTGGCCTCGGCGCCGACAAAGATTTGCGGGCGCGACGGATCGAGCTTGCCGTTGCGCTCCCAGATCATCACCTGCGCCTCGGCTTCGCGAAACGCCATCATCATGGTGCGCCCGCGCGCCAGGGATTTCTGAAAGAACGCGTCGCCAAACCAGGTCCAGTCATTTTCCGGTTCGCAGCCAAACGAGCTGGTTTCCTTGGACGCCGCCGTCATCACGATGGTCGTTGGCGTTTGCAGCGCGGGAATGAACACGCCGGAATGGCAGGCCGAAACGATCACAATGCGATTGCGCACGCCGACCGCATCGAGCGCGCCGCGCAAGGCCGGCGGCGACAAAACCACATCAAGCCCGCGCATATCGCGGATCGCGGCGCCGTCGCTATTGCCATGCGAGGTGAGGAAAACGATCAGCACATCCTCTGCCATGTCCATCTTGGCGGCGAGTTTGCCGAGCGCGTCGGTGAGATTGGCCGGGGTGGCTTTCAGCGGCGAGGCCGGCGCCACGGGCTTGTTGGACAACAGCAAGGTTTTGCCCTGCGCGCTGTAGCGCTTGGCCAGGATTGCGGCGGCTTTGCTTGATTCATTGTCAAACACCGGATCGCCCCACAGCCCGGCCGACAACACATAGACATTAGGTCGGCCGGGGGTGCGCGCGGCAATGGCGTTGAGATCGGTGACCAGGCCATGGTTTGGTGCAGGC
The DNA here is from genome assembly GCA_040381035.1 of Hyphomonadaceae bacterium. GTDB lineage: Bacteria > Pseudomonadota > Alphaproteobacteria > Caulobacterales > Aquidulcibacteraceae > REEB506. The sequence goes on along the minus strand of JBEIHY010000013.1, from coordinate 58,149 downwards.
CACGCGGCTGGCGAAGACGCCGGGGGCGGCGCCTGGGCCATGGCCGGCCCGACCGCCAGAATGAACAATGCGCCCGCCAGCGCGCGCCAAACCCGCATTGAGCCCTCCATCACGCCGCCAAGGTGCAGCCGGGACAGGGCGACGTCAACCGATGCGCTCAGCCGCCGCCGTTTCAGGCGCCGCGGACTCAGGCGCCGCGGACTCAGGCGCGCCCCGCTAGCATGGCCTCCACCTTGTCCCAGAACAGCGCTGCGATATCGGGGCCGCCAAAGACAAGGAGCTGGCGGATCAGCGTCGGCGAGGTGACATTGATCTCGGTCAAGCGGCCGTCGATCACGTCGAGGCCGGCAAACAGCACGCCGTGGTGGGCCAGCAAGGGCGCAACAGCTGCCACAATGGCGCGGTCGCGATCGTCCAAGGCCCCGGCTACCGCCTGGCCCCCGACATGCAGATTGGCGCGGAAATCGCCGCTTTTGGGCATGCGTCGCACGCAGCCGATCGCGTCCCCGTCGAGCATGAAGACGCGTTTGTCGCCGTCCGAGATCGCCGGCAGATATTCCTGCACGATGATCGGCTCCTTGCCGACTTGGCCGAGCAGCGCGTCCAGCCGGGCGGCAAAATCCGGCGCGTCGTGCGCCATTTTAAACACCCCGTCGCCGCCGGCAAAGAAGCTGGGCTTCAAAACCACCTGGGGAAAGGCCTTCGCAAACGCTGTGATCGCGTCGCGATTGCGGCCAACCAAAGTCGCCGCGATCAACCCCGGAAAGTGCAAGGTGGCAAGCTTTTCAGAGATATCGCGCACGCCCCGCGGCTGGTTCAGCACCAGCGTGCGCGGCCCCAAAAGCTCCAGCAAATAGGTATTGGCGACATAAGCCATATCGAACGGCGGATCCTGGCGGATCAGCACGACATCAAAATCCTCAAGCGCGACATGGCGACTTTCCACGGTCTGATAATGGCGGGCGGGATCATCGAACACAAAGACCTTGTGGGCAAAGGCCATGACCCGGCCGCGGTCCCAGTAGACGTCCGAAGGCAAATGCCACCACAGCTCCGCCCCACGCTTAGCGGCCTCCAGCATGAAGGCCAGCGAGGTGTCGCGATCGACAACCATGGTCTCGATCGGATCCATTTGGACGGTCAGGCGCATGGGCGGCTCTTTGGGTTGTGCATGGCGCCTGCTTAGGGCGCCGCGCGGCAGACGTCGACCGAGGGCCGATATTGCCAAACAGACACTTTCTGGGCTAACCCTATTAACGGTGAGAGACATTGCGCTGAGGAGTTTCCAATGACGCAGTCCTGCTCAACCCGCCTGCGGGCCGCGCGTGCGGCCCTGATCGAGGCGCGCACCAGCAGGGAGGGCTTTGATCACGCTCTCGGCGCCATCGCCCACTTGGTCGGCGCGCACAGCGCCCTTGCTTATGTGCAAAGCCACAACCTTGCGGCCGGTTTCGCCGTCGACATTGTTGGATGGCGGACGCATGACATGCATGACATTGCCCAAAAAGAAAGCGCCAGCCATGGTCAGCTTGCCCCCTGGCGCGCCGGCGGCGAACGGATTGGCGCCTTCTCCAAGCCAACCATCGCTCTGGGTGAAGAACTGGCCAGTCCGGCCGACATGGCCAAAAGTCCCTGGGGGCCGTTCTTCGACTAGTTCGACGTGCATCATCTGCTTGCCTATGCCGCGCCGGCCCGCGAACTGGGCGCGCCGCAAGTCGTGCTGTCGCTGTACCGCGCCGCCCGGCAAGGGCCGTTCAGCGACGTAGACCGCCGGCTGCTTGGCGCTCTCACCCACGAATTGAACGCCACCGCGCAGCTGCGCCTGCGCCTGGCGCCCGATGCGTCGCGCATCGAACACACCCTCCTCGGCATTGCAGACCCCACCTTTATGGTCGAGCGCGGCGCGGTGCTGACCTGGGCCAACGAGGCCGGGCAGAATGTGCTGCGCGATGGCGGTTTGATCCGTCTGGAAGGCAATGCTTTGATCGCCGGCCACAGCGACCAAGCCGAAGCGGTGAGCGCCACGATTTTGAATGCGCTGCGTGGCAGCAGCGGCGCGGTCCGACTGGCGCAAATCGGCCCGCAACATTTTTATCTCGCCGCCACCCCGATCCGGATTGCAGAGCGCACTGAGGCGCTGGTGCGGCTGCGCGACGCCCGCGCCACCCGCACGCCCAAAGCGGAAGATTTGATGGCCGTGTTCGACTTCACGCCGGCGCAAGCGGCCGTTGCGGCGGCAATGCGCCAACACCTGACGGCCGATGAAATCGCGCGCCAGCGCGAGGTTGATGTCGAAACCGTGCGCACGCAAATCCGGCACATTTTCGCCAAGCTGCATGTGCGCAAAGCCAGCGAGGCGGTTCTCATCCTCAGCCGCCTGGCGGATTGATCCAGCGCGAGGGGGGGGGAGCTCAACGCGCGATCAGCAGCTCCACCCGGCCAACCGGAAAGCCGAATTTTGACACGATCGCCTTGTTCAGCACCGCGCCGCTGGCCGTGCGCACCAGCACGTCCTTGAAGCGCAACCGCAGCGGATTTTTGCCTTTCTGAGGCAGGTCGATCAGATATTCGAGGCGAAAAGCGTCGCCATCGAGATAGCCCCGCGCTTCGCCGACAACATCTTCGCGCGTTCCCCGCCATTCGCCGCCACCCAGCGGGGTGAGCCGCCAGGTTTTCACGTCGCGTTCGCCATCGGCATAGGCGAACTCCTCGCGCAAGATGAGCGTTTGGCCTTCCATCTTGCCGTCCAAGGTGGCGGTAAAGCGCCGCTTGACGCCATTGATGGCGGAAAATTCGCCAGTCGCGGTGGTCCGCCCGATCAGATCGCGCTCGATCGCAAAGGCCGGACGCGCAGTTTCGATCGGAATCGGCGGGCGCGTGGCGCAAGCGGCGAGCGCCAGGCTCGACGCGGCAAGCAGGGACAGAGCAAAGCGGGCCATTTTATCTCCGATATTGGAGCCTATACGCCCGCCTTGCCCGGCCGGATCGAAGTGAGCTTCAGCGGGACATCAGGATCGGCAGGGGGCTTGTGTCCAGCGCCTCGCGCGTGGCGCCGCCAAACAGGAATTCCTGAATGCGGGCATGGCCATAGCCGCCCATCACCACCAGATCGGCTTGGGCGGCCACGGCTTGGGCCATCAAGGCGTCCGCCAAAGAGCGCCCGCCCGCTGCGATATTGCACACCTCTACTTTGGCGCCGCGCCGGCTGAGATGGGCCGCAATATTGGCCCCCGGCTGGTCGCCATGCCCGAAGGCTTTCGGCCTGGCGTCGACGGTGACGACAGTGACCGCCTCCGCAGCGCCGATCAGGGCGGCGGCGTCGCCCAAGGCGCGGGTCGCTTCGCGGCTCGCGTCCCAGGCAACGACCACCCGCTTGCCCAAGGCCGCGCCGTCCCAGTCCGGCGGCACGATCAGGGCCGGACGGCCGGCGTGGAACAACACGCCTTCGATCAGATCATGGCGCAGCTCGCGCCGGTCGGCAGCACTCGGCCGGGTCAAGACAGCAAGATCGCCATAGCGGGCATGGACCGCCCCGACGCGGCCAAGATCGCGGCCAAGAGCTTCGGCGCGGCGCAGCTCGATCGGCTGCGCCATCGCCTTCAGCGCCGCCTCTACCTTGCCAAGCTCGCCCGCCGCGTCCTGACGCGCTCGATTGAGCAGCTCTGCCCAGACGCCGGCAACCACGGTCGGCTCGTAGGCCAAAGGCTCATCCGGAAGCGCCAAGAGAAACACACATCCCGCATGGGCATTGTGCTGCTGCGCCAATAGGCCCGTCGCGCGCAAGACGGCGGCGTCGCCTTCCGCATCCAGAACAATGGCGAGAATGTCTTTGAGGCTCATGACCGATCTCCATCACCCGATGTGATTGCATGTAGGGGGGTGAGCCCGCGGATGGAAGTTCGCAGAATGTCTCTGTGGCGCAAGGTCGCGCCAGCCCCCTTGCACAAGGACGGCAGGATTGCGATTTGCAGGTTTCTCACCAAAGGACCGCGCCATGACCGCCCCGCTCCGCACCGATGCATTTCTCAATGGCGCCTGGGTTGCCGGGCTCAAGCGCTTTGCGGTGCGCAACCCCGCGACTGGCGCTGTGATCGCCGAGGTCGCAGACCTGACGCCAGCTGACGCTGAGGCAGCGATCGCAGCCGCCAGCACGGCCCTCCCCGGTTGGGTCGGCAAGCTCGCCAAAGAGCGCGCGGCCATCCTGAAGCGCTGGTTTGACCTGATCGTGCAGAACACCGATGCGCTCGCCGCCCTGATGACGTCGGAGGCCGGCAAGCCGCTTGCCGAATCCAAGGGGGAAGTCGGCTATGGCGCGGCGTTCGTGGAATGGTACGCCGAAGAGGCCAAACGCGCCTATGGCCGCACCGTGCCGACCACCGCCGCCAATCGCCGCTACATCACGCTGAAACAGCCGGTCGGGGTGGTCGCAGCCATCACGCCATGGAATTTCCCGATGGCGATGATTACCCGCAAAGCCGCGCCCGCCATGGCGGCGGGCTGCACGGTGGTTTTGAAACCCGCCGAAGCCACGCCCCTGACCGCGCTCGCGCTCGCTGACCTTGCGGCCGAAGCCGGCGTGCCGCCGGGCGTGCTCAATATCATCACCACACTCGACAGCGCTGGCATCGGCAAAGTGTTGTGCGATAGCCAGGCGGTGAGGAAGCTGTCGTTCACCGGCTCCACCGCCATCGGCAAATTGCTCGCCGCCCAGTGCGCCGGCACGGTGAAAAAGCTCTCGCTTGAACTCGGCGGCAATGCGCCCTTGATCGTGTTTGAGGATGCCGACTTGGACGCCGCCGCCGACGGCGTGATGGCCGCGAAGTTCCGCAATGCCGGCCAAGTTTGCACCACGCCGAACCGGGTTTTGGCGCATGAGAAAATCACCGCCACTTTGGCCGACAAGCTGGCCGAAAAGGTTGCCGCGCTGAAGGTTGGCGATGGCGCGCAAACGGGCGTGCAGGTCGGCCCGCTGATTGAGCCGCGCGCGGTCGACAAGGTCGAAGCGCTGGTGATGGACGCGCTGGCCCACGGCGCTGCGGCCCGCGTTGGCGGCGCTCGCCACTCAGCTGGGGCGCAGTTCTTCGCGCCGACGGTGTTAACCGGCGTGACGCCTGCAATGCGCGTGGCGAAAGAGGAAATCTTCGGCCCCGTTGTGCCGATCCTGACCTTCAAGACCGACGCCGAAGCCGTCGCGCTCGCCAATGACACACCTTATGGCCTCGCCGCCTATTTCTTCACCCGCGATATTGGGCGGGCCTGGCGCACGGCCGAACAGCTCGAATACGGCATGGTCAGCGTCAATGATGGGCTGATGTCGAACGAGGTCACGCCGTTTGGCGGCATGAAGGAAAGTGGCATTGGCCGCGAAGGCGGCGCGGAAGGGTTGGACGAATTTTTCGAGACGAAATTCGTCTCATTCGGCGGGCTTGGTTAAGCCGAAGCGGTCCGGGCGGCGAATTTCTTCCCCGCCTGTTTGCGCAGCCAGCGCCGGAACGGCCCAAGCATAAACTTGTCCTGCCGCGCTGCCTTCACAAAACAGCGCCGCGCCGCCGGCTTGGCCGAAAGGATCAGCATCAGCCCAAGCAGCAGCGGCGGAATGCCGGGCCAACCGAGCGGCCCCGGCAGCAGAAGAATCAGAAAGCCGATCGCGACCAAGCCGAAGCCGGCCCAGAGTTTGAGTTTGGACATCGCATCGACATGGCGCGCGCCTACGCGGTGCGCAAGGCCGCTGACATGGTTGTGACTTTCACCGCGCGGTGACGCGATATTCCCGCATGTCGCGATCGCCGACGCCGGCCGCGGCCCAGCCGGCGCGCCAGGCCGCGATGTGGGGCGCGGCGCGGTGGAAAGCCAGAGCGTCCTCATCGGCGAAAATCTCAAACACCGCGACGAGATGATCATCGAGCGCGTCGAACGAAAAGCGGTAGGAAACACATCCCGGCTCGGCGCGGGAAGCGGCGATCATCGGCGCCATTAAGGCGAGCGCTGTGTCCTTGTGGCCGGGCGCGATGCGGATGGTTCCGGCCAGAATGATCATGGCAGCCACGGCGTCATCAGCCGGCGGCGTTCTTCGTGCGCCGTAATCGCAGCCTCGCGGGTCAGTGACACGCCGATATCGTCAAGCCCGCTGATCAGCTTCTGCTTGCGCCCCGGATCAATCTGGAACGGCGCCACCCGCCCACTGGGCGCGGTGATGGTTTGAGCCGCGAGATCGACGACAAATTTGTGATTGCCGCCCAGCGCTTCTGCGGCCAGCGCCTCGGCGTCGTCCTTGGAGACGATCGCCGGCAACAGGCCATTGTTGAAGCAGTTGTTGTAGAAGATGTCGGCGAAGCTTTCAGCAATCACGCATCGAATGCCAAAATCTGTCAGTGCCCAGGGCGCATGTTCGCGCGAAGAGCCGCAGCCGAAATTCGGCCCGGTGATGAGCACGCCCGCGCCCTGATACGTCGCCTTGTTGAGCACAAAGTCGGGGTTCGGACGATCTTGGGCGTCATAGCGCATATCGTGGAACAGCCCGCGCCCGAGGCCGGTGCGCGCCACCGTGGAGAGATATTGTTTTGGAATGATCTGATCGGTGTCGATATTGGCAACCGGCAAGGGCGCTGCGACCGCGGTGAGAGTTTTGAACGGCTCAGGCATCGGCTTTGACTTTCGCAACCATAAGTGTGGGCACGCCAGCGGGCGCATCGCGCACGGTGAAAACGTCGGTTCCGGGCTTGCGCCCGGCACGCACGGGCGAGACGTCAAATCCGGCAGAAGCGATGCGGGATTGGGCAGCACGCGCGTCCTCCACACGCCAGCTCAACCCCCAAAGGCGATCAGCTTGGCCGGATTGCTTGGCGTCGGCGACGACTTCCAAAATCGCATCGCCGACACGGAAAAACTGCATCCGGCCACCGAACTCCGGCACGCTGCGGTCCATGCGCAAATCAAGGCCAAGGCCTGCGCCATAGGTCGCTGCGGCGCGCACGCTGTCGCCGGTGCGGATCACGACATGATCGATGCCAATGACGGGGGCCTGCCCGCACGCCGCTTGCGGCCAAGCAAAGCCCTGCGCCTGATCGATCAGAAACACCGGATGGCCGGCGAGCGGGTCGAGCAACAGCGTCGACATCTGCCAATAGCGCCGCTCCGTTCCGCCTTCTCGGATCACCCGCAGCTTGCCGAGTTGCGAAGGGCGCAAACCCCGATTGCTCAGTGTTCGGAGGAATTTCTCCGGCGCCGCGATCGCAAACGCCAGCGCCCAAACGCCTTCGCCATGACTGGCAATGCGCGCGGCCACCATATCGCCTGTCAAACCGGGCCCGGTTGGCGCAATCACATCGAGCGCGATATTGCCCATCTGAAACCAGGCATGGCGCGCCCCGCCATCGGCGCCGATCCATTCGGGTGTGAGGCCGAGCAGCGCCTGCAGCCGCGCCTGGGCAGCGTCGAGGTCTTTGACCACCAGCGCGATATGATCAAAGCCCGTGATCACGGCGCGATGTCTTGCAGTTTGAGCGCCAGGCTCGAATCGAACAGGGCGGTCAGCGGCGCGTCAAAGCCGACGGGCGTGATTGCGTCATAGCCGCCCTTGCGCAGGTGGCAATGGACGTGCGTGACTTTGGCATTGATATCCACGACCCAAAGTTCAGCGACGCCAAAGTCGCCAGAGCGCGGGGCCTTGACGGTCATGTCCTTGTCGCGCGTTGTGTCGGACACTTCGATCGCCAGGAGGACATCCTTGGGACTGACCTCAGTCATTCCGGCGAAGTGGCGAAACGCCAAGATATCGGTTTCAAACGTCCGCGCTGTCCGTCGGCTGAGGGTAAGTGTCGCTTCCGCGATCACTTCGATATCGGATGCCACGCTGCCGATCAGCCATTTCGATATCCGGGCGCGCCACATCTGATGCGGCATGTTTTGCGGGCTCTTCGGCACGATCTCCTGATCGATCAGCTCGAACTTTTCATCCGGATCAAGGATGCCGATCGCCAGCATCCGCTCGATCTCGTCGAGAGAAAAACCGCGCCGGACCAGGCCATCGGCGCCGCGGGTGAGGAAGTCGTTCATGGCGCGATTCTACAGCAATTTGCGCACATCTGTGAGCGCGCCCGCAAAAGCCGCAGCCGCCGCCATGGCTGGCGAGAGCAGATGGGTGCGCGCCCCGCGCCCCTGGCGGCCCTCGAAGTTGCGATTGGAGGTGGAAGCCACACGCTCACCGCTCGCGGCCTTGTCGGGGTTCATGCCGAGGCACATCGAACAGCCCGGTTCGCGCCATTCAAAACCCGCTTCAACAAAAATATCGGCCAAGCCTTCGTCCTCTGCCTGGGCGCGCACAAGCCCCGAGCCGGGCACGATCATTGCGCGCACATGATCGGCCACGCGTCGGCCTTTGGCGAGGGCGGCCACGACGCGCAAATCCTCGATCCGCGAATTTGTGCACGATCCGATGAACACGCGATCAACCTTGAGGCCATCGAGCTTCTCGCCGGGCTTCAAGCCCATATAGCTGAGCGCGCGGCGCGCGGTTTCAGCCGCCACGGGATCGCCAAGATCGTCCGGGTTTGGCACGATGGCGTCGATCGCGGCGACCTGATCGGGCGAGGTGCCCCAGGTGAGGACCGGCGCGATGGCTGCGGCGTCGAGCACCACTTCAGAATCGAACACCGCATCGGAATCAGAAAACAGGCTGCGCCAATAACTCACCGCCTGCTCCCAGCCGCCGCCCTTTGGCGCGGCGGGTCTGCCCATCAGGTAAGCGAAGGTCTTTTCGTCGGGCGCAACAAGGCCTGCCCGCGCGCCCGCCTCAATCGACATATTGCACATCGTCATGCGGCCTTCCATCGACAGCGCGCGCACCGCCGATCCGCCATATTCGATGACATGGCCCGCTCCGCCGCCGGCGCCGATGCGGCCAATGACGGCGAGAATGAAATCCTTCGCGCCGACGCCGGCGATCGGCTCGCCTTCGATGCGCACGCGCATGTTCTTTGCCTTGCGCGCGCGCAGCGTTTGGCTGGCCAGAACATGCTCAACCTCGCTGGTGCCGATGCCATGCGCAAGAGCGCCGAACGCGCCGTGGGTGGAGGTGTGGCTGTCGCCGCACACGATGGTCATGCCCGGCTGGGTGCGACCCTGCTCTGGCCCCACGACATGCACGATGCCATTGCGCACATCGCCCATCGGGAAAAACTCAATGTCATGGGCGGCGACATTGCGCGCGAGCGTTTCAAGCTGCAGGCGGGCTTCGGCGTCCTTGACGCCGGCGGTTCCCGCGGCCTGGTTTTCGGTGGGCGTGTTATGATCGGCAACCGCGAGCGTCAGATCTGGGCGGCGGACTTTCCGTTTGGCTTCCGCCAGCCCCGCAAACGCCTGCGGCGTCGTGACCTCATGAATGAGGTGCAGGTCGATATAAAGCAGCGCGGCTCCATCCGCCTCGGCGGCAACGAGATGGGCGTCCCAGATTTTGTCATAGAGCGTTTTGGCCATGGCTTTTCATAGTCGGCGCAGCAGCTCCCCGGCAAGTCAAGCGCTTGCACAAACAGCCCGATGACCTCATCCTCCCGTCAAACAGGAGAAAGCGCTCATGGCCGACGGACACGGGATCAAGGATCAAGCCACCTTCAAGGCCATGACAGAGGCCGATCAGGCCGATTGGCTGGCGATCGCCAGCCACGCGGCGGGGTTCAACAAAGGCTTAGCCAAGCGCGTGATTGACCACCTGAAGCTGCTCGACGGTGATTATGGCGGCTTCCCGATCGACCGGCTGACGCATTGCCGCCAGTCCGCCACGCTCGCCCACCAGGCCGGCATGAGCGAGGACTATGTCGTCGCGGCTCTGGTTCACGATATCGGCGACACACTGGCCAGCTACAATCATCCCGATATCGCCGCCGCGATCGTCAAACCCTTTGTGTCCGAAGAGGTGCATTGGATCGTGGAGCAGCACGGCATTTTCCAAGGTTACTACTTCTTCCACCATCTCGGGCTCGACCGCGACCTGCGCGAGCGTCATCGCGGCCATCCCCATTTTGAGGCCTGCGCCGATTTCTGCGCCAAATTCGATCAGAACGCCTTCGACGCTGACTACCCCACCATGCCGCTTGAAGCCTTCGCCCCGATGGTCGAACGGGTGTTTGCAGCGCCCAAGCGCAGCATCTATCTGCGCGACGCGTGAGTGGCGCAAAGATCGGGCGGAAAAAATTGCCGATCGACGCTGCGTTAACCACGTTTGCAAGGAAAGCGTTCATTCCTCTGCACTAGACATGTCTGTGGAAAGGATCGTTCGCCATGTCTTCAGTTCCGCATGTTCCCAATCCCGCCGAACTGGCGGCTGTGATGGCCTCAGCCAAACCGCGTGCAATGGCCGCGGCGATGGCAATCAAACCGCCCGACCGTGTCAATCCGCAAGATGTCAAGATCGTCGAAGAGGAATTGCGTAAGGCCGCCGAAGCGCGCGGCGGCGTCGACATCACGGTCTAACGATCGCGCCCTATTTTGTCCCCATCTGCCCTGTAGCCCGGGTTTGCGCGGATGCGCGCGCTGTGCCAGAGGCAGGCTCAAAAATGGGGAGGAGCACCATGATCGGAGCTTGGCGCACAGCGCTTCTGGGAATGGCCGCAGTGGTGGCCATTGGCGCAGCTTTCGCCCAAGAAACCGAATTGCCGAGCATGGGCGGCGGCGGCGGCGCTGCAGCGCCGCGCCCGCCCGCCATCGCCCCGCTTAAACCGGAATGGACGAGCGCGACGGGCTATGGCCTGTCGTTTCGCTGGCTGAGCTGGGCCGTGAAACCGCTCGCGCTGCCGCTTGCCGCGCCAGCCCCGGCAGGGTCGGCAGCCGCGCCGACCGCAGCGCCCGCAGCGCCGCTTCTCGAAATCATCCCAGCCGATAAAACCCCGGTGCTGTGCACCATCAAAGAACGCCGCGGCGCTGCCCAACCGGCCGGCATTACCCAGGCGCAGTATTCGGCCGCCACGACGCCAAACAAAGATGGCTTCGTCGCCGCCTACACCAAGAACGACCCGATGGGCGGCTCAACCGTGAAATCAGCCGAATACAAGATGGTTGGCGATGTCGCCGTGCTGCGCATCGCGCTCGAAACCAAGGATCAAACCAAGCCGATCATCGCCCGCGAAACCGCCTATTTCGCGGTGTTGAGTGAGGCCGCCACCACCCATGTTCTGGCCGAATGCTATGTCGGCCAGGCAACGCCCAAGGACAACCGCAAGGACGCCGCCCGCATCCTGGATACGCTGTTTGTCCAGGGCAAGGCGTATGCGCCGCCAGCGGCTACGAGCCCGCCCGCCCCCGCAAGAACTCCATAATCCCCGAAAAGTCTTTGCCGGCGCCGCCATGGGCGGCGAACAGCTGGTACAGCGCCTCGGCCTGCGCCCCCAGCGGCGCGGCGGCGCCAACGCTGAGGGCGGCTTCCTGGGCGAGCTTTAAATCTTTCAACATCATGGCGGCGGCAAAGCCCGGGGCGTAATCGCGATTGCTCGGCGCGCTCGGCACCGGGCCGGGAACCGGGCAATAGCTGGTCATGCTCCAGCACTGGCCGGACGCCTTCGAGCTGATGTCGAAGAAGGTCTGAGCGTTCAGCCCAAGCTTTTCGGCCAGCGCAAAGGCCTCACACACCCCGATCATGGAAATGCCGAGCAGCATATTGTTGCAGATTTTGGCCGCTTGGCCTGCGCCCGCGCCGCCGGCATGGATCACCGCCTTGCCCATGGCTTTCAAGATCGGTTCGGCGCGGGTGAAGGCGTCCGCGGCGCCGCCGACCATGAAGGTGAGGCTCCCCCCCTCTGCGGCAGCGACCCCGCCAGACACCGGCGCATCGACGAACGGGAAACCGCGGGTGGTCAGTTCCGCAGCGACCGCGCGCGCGCTTTGCACGTCAATCGTTGAGCAGTCGATGCACAAGGCCCCGCCCGGCGCCTCCAAAGCGACCTGCTCCAGATAGACTTGCCGCACCTGAGGCCCGGCCGGCAGCATCGAGACCACTGCATCCGCCCCGCGCACCGCCGCCGCGATGGTATCGACCGGCCGACAACCGGCCAGGCCGGCTTTCACCCGTGCGGCGTCGGTCAGATCAAAGGCCCGCACCTCATGGCCGGCTTTGGCCAGATTGGCCGCCATCGGTCCACCCATATTGCCCAAACCGATAAAACCGATCGCCGCCATGACTTATCCACTCCCTATTCAAGCTCGGCCCACAGAAACCGCTTCAAGGCCGGTTTGCGGCCAAAAGCCGCCGGGTTATGTCGAGTTTGTGCCGCGCCGCGGACCGCGACTCATCTTAAACAACAGATCGTCCGCCGCTCCAATGCGCGCCGCTCACCCGGCCGCCGGAGCGAAGATGCGAAAGGGCTGAACCATGAGCTTCACTTGGCAGGGCGCCTCCGGGACCTGGTACGAATTTGACGTCGCGCGCACCAAGCGGGCATGGGAGCCGGTCGGCGGCGTCTATATGTTCGTCAAACCGGGCGACATGCCGACCATGGAAGCGGGCGGCCCGATTTGCCTTTATCTCGGGTCGACCAACAGCCTGTCTGATGCGCTGTCGCGCCATGATCTTTGGGGCCAGGCACAAGCCTTGGGCGCGGCTGAAATTCATCTGCTGGTCTGCACAGACGCCTATCAGCGCGTGAAGATCGAACAGGATATCCTCAAAGCCCAGCGCCCGATCCTCAATCGGCTGAGCCAGCGAGCAGCCTAGCGCCTCGCGCAATAAATCGGACCCATTTGATGGACCGGATCACGTGGCTGGGCAAGGCGCGCGGCGCGAGCTGCGGAGCAAAGCCGTGCAACTTGAAGAGGGAGCGGCGCTTTGCGTCGCGGCGCAAGGCGCGTAACGCAGCCCAGACCGACCAGACGGGGCGAGCTAAGCTGGCGGCGTCGCTCGCGGCAAGCGCTTTCTCCGGCCGGCGCCGCGGCGTTGTGCGCTTGGCCGGCGTCGCGTCCGCCGCGGTGATCAACCTGATCGCCGCAGCTTCTGCTCCTTGTCCAAGCGCGCACCGCCCGCGGTCAAATGGGTCTGTTTTGTTGCACGCGGCTCTAACCGATTGGCGCCTGGAAAGAGAGCCGGCGTTCGCGCCGGCTTTTTGCTGTCCGCTTCAGGCGCGCAGCAGGCGTTGCGCCAAGATTGATCCGACGAGCGCTGCGACCACCAGAATCGCCCCGACCGGCGCCATCAATCCATAAGCCTACTGCGCCAACAGCACCCCGCCAATGGCTGCGCCGACGGCCTGGCCGACATAAATCGCTGACGTATTGAGCGCCACCGAAGCGCCGGCCATGGCCGGTGAGATGGTAATCAAGCGCGCCTGTTGCAAGGCATTGCCGACGGCAAACGATAGGCCCCAGACCAGGATGGCGATGGCTGCGCCGATCACGCCGTGGGCGAGCAGCCCAAATAAGCCGATGCCCAACCCGACTGTGACCAAACACAGCGCCTGCAGCGACGCCGCCCCCACTCTGACGACCAATCGGCTCGCCGCCCAACCGCCGGCAAGTCCGGCAAAACCGAACAATGACAGCAGCACGGCGATCTCACCGGGGGCGGCATGGGCGGCGCGTTTCAACTCCGCGGCCAGATAGGGGAACAGCACAAACTGCCCGGCCAGCACCAGGGCCGTGACGCTGACAACCAACATGGTCGAAGGCGTCGTCACCACCTGGCGCCAGGCGCTGAGCGGCAAAGGCGGCGCGATGAGGCCCTTCGGCACAGTCGCCAGCACGCCGAAAGCGGCCGCCAATCCGGCCAAACCAAGCCCATAAGCCGCCCGCCAGCCAAGCTCATGGGCGCCGAGATTCATCAACAGCATCCCGAACGACGACGCCAGCGACCAGCCGAGAAACACATAGGTCACGGACGCCGCCCGCTTTTCGTTCGGCACGATCAACCCGGTGGTTGCCGCCGCCTGCGGGCTGAACACAGCCATACCTGAAATCATCAGCAGCCGGATGACCACCAGCATGTCAAAATTGGTCGCGAACGCTGAAGCGATATGGCCAAAGCCATAGAATACAAGCGCGCCTGCCAGCACAGCCCGGCGCGGAGCCGCCGCCGTCAGATAAGCCAAAAGCCCCGACGCACAAGATCAGAGCGCCGTACGACACCAGCAATCCGACCTTGGGCGGGCTCACCGCCAGGTCGGCGACCAGATCGTTCAGCATCGCCGCCGGCGCCAAAACGCCCATGCCGATCATAAGATTGCCGGCCAGCATGGCCGAAAGCGCGCCGCGCGGGTCGATGGCGGGAGCTGTGGCGGTCATCGGGGCGGCGGTCACCCTGAAAACTCCGGCGGAGAATTTCCCTGGAGCCTGGTGTAGCGCATCTAACGTTTGGTACCCGTTTGAGCCAAAGCGCGCGACCAAACGTTAGATGAATCAGCTACACTAGAGCTTGGATTTTTCTAGTGTTCCTTATGGTTCTGACATTTGCTCGGCGTCTGTGGCAAGCGGTAGCAAATGTCAGAACCGGAACACTAGATCGAAATTCGCGCCAGGGAAGCACCGGCTCTACTCACGCCGCAAAATCTTGTCGACCAGAACGTTCGCCCACCAGTTCGACATGAAGCGCGCCTTAATCGCCGCGGGGTCATAGTCTTGCTCCACCCAGTCCATGAACGGCTTGGCCCCGCCTTCGGCCAGATAGGTCTCGAAGAAGAAATCGAGCATCCCGGTCTTGCCGGCGCGGACATGCAGATACGTCAAGGAAAGCTGCTCCAAGGCCTGGTCGATCGGTTCGCCGAGGCGAAAATGCTTATACAAAACCGCCATCAGGCCAGCGCGGTCTGCGCCGCTTTTGCAATGCATCAGGGCTGGATATTGGATCGTTTCAAACAGCGCCTTGGCGCGGCGGATGCGCTCCTTGGACGGCGCCTCGCGCGAGCCCAGCGGCGCATCCACAAGCGTCAAACCGTGCTGCTCACAGGCTTCCTTCTCAAGCCAGTAATGGCCGGAATCATTGAACCCGCGCAAATTGAGGATCGTCTTGATCCCCATCCCGGCATAGCGCGCGATATGAACGGGCGAAGGCTGGTTGGCGCGCGCCATTTCCGGAGATATCCAGTGGAAATTCTGGAAGGCGGCGCGCAGAAAGCCATGGTCCTTCCAGATCATGTCGGCTTGCGCGCGGCGGCGGCCGTCGGCAGTGGCGAGGTTGAAGCCGCGGGTAGAAGCGGCGGAGGCGTCGATGGTCACGGCGATTGTCCAAGGCAGGCGGCCCTGCCTGTCGATCAGGTGCAAAACGGGCTTCGCCGAAACGGCGCGCCTTCGCATATAGGAAGTCCTGCAATGAACAAACACTGCTGCACTGCTGCGTGAGCGATCTGCTTCTTCTCCTGATCGGCCGGCTGACCGGCTGGTATCTGCTGCTCTGCAACCGCACCACGCGGTGGACGGACCATGGCGCCACTCAAGTCGCGCCGGCCGCCTCCGAGGGCCCTGGCGTGATCTTGGCGCTGTGGCACGGCCGGCTCTTGATCTGCGCGCCGCATGCTTGGCCGCGCAAGGCGCGAAGAACCCTGCATGGATTGATTTCACAATCAAAAGACGGCGAGGCCATCGCCACCGCCGTTGCCGCCATCGGCATTCGCGCTGTCCGCGGCTCAACCGCCAAAGCCGGCAAAGACAAGGGCGGCGCCGGCGCCCTCAAGGAAATGATCCGCATCCTGCGCGGCGGCGACAGTGTGGCGCTCACGCCTGACGGGCCGCGCGGCCCGCGTATGCGGGCCACGCTCGGCATTATCCAGCTCGCCAAACTGTCCGGCGCAGCGATCGTTCCGATGAGCGCCGCCGTCAGCGGCCAGCGCCTCGCCGACAGTTGGGACCGCGCCGCCATCCCCACGCCCTTTGGCCGTGGCGTCCATTATTGGGGCGCGCCGATCCATGTCCCGCGCGACGCCGATGAGGCCGGCATGGAAGCCGCGCGCCTGGCGCTGGAGCATACGCTCAATGCGCTAACCGCCGCCGCCGACGCGGCCGTCGGCCGGGTCACTCCGCCAGCCGCCGATGCGCCCGCGCCCGAAACCGCCGGCCTCAGCGCCTGATGGCTTTGGCGCTTGCCCTGTATCGCGGCCTGAGCCACGCGCTCAGCTTGGCGGCGCCCGCTTGGCTCGCCGCGCGCGCCCGCGCCGGCAAGGAAGACGCACAGCGCCTGGGAGAGCGGTTCGGCCGAGCCGGAGCGCCGCGGCCGCAAGGCCGGTTGGTCTGGCTGCATGCCGCAAGTGTGGGGGAATTGGGTGTGGCGCTCGGCGTGCGCCGCGACCTTGCCGAAGCCGCGCCGGACCTGGAGTTCCTCATCACCACCGGCACGCAAACATCGGCCGCGATGTTTGCCCGCGCCGCCCATGCCCAAACCCGCCACCAGTTCGCGCCGCTCGACACGCCGGGCGCGGTGGCGCGGTTTCTCAGTCATTGGCGCCCAGACCTTGGGGTGTTCATCGAAAGTGAAATCTGGCCCAACCTGATTTTGGCGGCGCGTGCGCAAGGCGTGCGCCTGGCGCTGATTAATGCCCGCATGAACGCAGACAGCCTGCGGCGCTGGACTGGGATGGCCGTTTCGGCCCGGCGCTTGTTTTCCGCCTTCGATGTGATCCTGCCGGCCGACACCGCCACCCGCATCGGCCTTGGCGCTTTGCTTGGCCGCGCGCTTGCGCCCGAAGGCAATCTCAAGCTCGCCGCGCCCGCCCCTGGAATTGACGCGGCCTTGGTCGCGGCCATGCGCACAGCGATTGCGGGCCGGCCGGTTTGGCTGGCGGCCAGCACCCATGCAGGGGAAGACGAGGTGGCGCTGGCGGCGCACGCCGAAGTGCGCGCGGCCTTCCCCCACGCGCTGCTGATCATCGCGCCGCGCCATCCGGAGCGCGGCGCAGCGGTCGCGGCGCTCGCGCACGCAAGGCGTCGCGCGCTGGGCGATGTTCCGGGTCCGGACGATCACGTTTATGTCGCCGACACGATCGGGGAGATGGGGGCCTGGCTGTCGCTGGCCGATCCCGCGCTCATTGCGGGCTCATTGCGCGCAGAGCTGAAAGGCCATAACCCGCTCGAAGCGGCCCGGATGGGCGTGGCGATCCTGTCGGGCCCGCACGCCGCCAGCTTTGCTGACATCTACGCCGCATTCGCGGCCGAAGACGGATTGATCTGGACGCCGGACGCCGCCGCCATTGCGCACGCAGTGGTTCAGCTGTGGCGCGATCCGGCCCGCGCTGCTGCATTGAAGGCCAATGCCGTGCGCGCCGCGCAAGCGGGAACCGGCGCCCGCACGGCCGCCGTCGCTGCGTTGCTGCGTTTGTTGGAGCGCGCCTGATGCGTGCGCCGGCCTTCTGGAGCGGCTCGGCCGAAGGCCGCGATTCGGCGTTGGCGTTACAAGCGCTGGCGGCGCCGCTGAGCTGGCTCTACGGCGCCGTTACCGCCGCCAAAATCGCTGCGACAAAACCCACCAGGGTTTCCCGCCCGGTGATCTGCATCGGCAATGTCAGTGTCGGCGGCGTCGGCAAAACGCCGGTGGTGCGCGCACTGCGCGATATGCTGAGGCAAAACGGCATCAAGCCCGCCGTGCTGGCGCGCGGTCATGGTGGGCGGCTAAAAGGCCCGCTGCTGGTCGACGCCATCCGCCACAGCGCCGAGGATGTCGGCGATGAGCCGCTGCTGCATGCCCGCGACGGGCTGACATTCATCGCCCGCGATCGCTTGGCCGGCGCGCACGCAGCGATCGCCGCCGGCGCCGATGCGATCGTGATGGACGACGGCTTTCAGAATCCCGCTTTGCACAAGGACTTTTCGTTTCTCGTGTTT
This sequence comes from Hyphomonadaceae bacterium, assembly GCA_040381035.1. Taxonomy (GTDB): domain Bacteria; phylum Pseudomonadota; class Alphaproteobacteria; order Caulobacterales; family Aquidulcibacteraceae; genus REEB506. The sequence goes on along the minus strand of JBEIHY010000013.1, from coordinate 40,365 downwards.
GACGCTGCAAGCGGCCTGGGCAATGGCAAAGTGCTGCCCGCTGGCCCGCTGCGCGAGCCGCTGGCGGACGCCATTGCGCGCGCGCACGCCGCAATCCTGATCGGCGCGGGGCCGTCGCTACCGCTCGGTGCGTTGCCGGCGTTTGGCGCGACCATCGACGCCACGGCCTCTGCCCCGCCCGGCCCGCTTGTGGCGTTTGCCGGGATCGGACGGCCAGAGAAGTTTTTCGCCACACTGAACGCGCACGGCGGCGAGGTTGTGGAGGCCGTGCCGTTCGCCGACCATCACCGCTTTACCGCGACCGATCTGGCGTTTCTGGAGAAGCTTTCCGCGGAACGCGGCGCGCGGCTGATCTGCACCGAAAAAGATCATGTCCGCCTTCCGCCGGATTGGCGCGACCGGGTGGCGACGCTTTCGGTCACGGCGCGGTTTGCCGATCCGGCCGCCGTGATGGCGGCCCTTACGCCAGCCTTGCGGTTGGACTAGACAAGATCGTCCATGGCCGTTTCGCACCAGCTCACCCCCGCTTTCCGCCTCGAAGCGTTTGGCTTTGACGCCTATCTCGGCGTGGTGCGGTCGATGCCGCTGGAGCGCGCTTCGCGGTTTGGCGCGCGTCTGATCGGCGCCGTTGGCCCCATGACGCCAGCGCATCAAACCGCGCTGCGCAATCTGCGCCTTGCCTATCCCGATGAGAGCGAGAAATGGCGCCGCGATGTGGCGCGCGCCATGTGGGAAGGGATCGGACGCACCGCCGGCGAATTTCCCCATCTCCCGAAGATCAACGCCTATGCCGATGACGGGCGCATCGAAGTGGAAGGCGTGGACAAGCTGGACAAGATCAAAGCATCCAGGCGCGGCGCCGTGTTTATTTCCGGCCATTTCGCCAATTGGGAAGTGATGCCGGCCGCGATCGCCCAGCGCGGCGTGATCTGCCACATGACCTATCGGCCAGCCAACAATCCCATCATTGACGACCGGATCCAGGCGATCCGCCAGACCTATGGCGCCAAGCTGCAATCGGGCAAAGGCGTGGCCGGCGGGGTTGGGTTGCAGCGCGGCTTGATCCGCGGCGAAAGCGTCGCATTGATGAACGACCAGAAGTACAATGAAGGCATCGCCGCCCCGCTGTTTGGCCATGACTGCATGACTGCCGATGGGCCCGCGCGCCTGGCCTTGCGCCACAATGTGCCCTTGATCCCGTTTTCGCTGAAGCGGCTGGCGGGCGTGCGCTACCGCGTGGTGATCCATGATCCGCTGCCGATCGCGACCGACAAGCCGGCCAATGAAGCCGTCCGCGACACGGTGCAGGCCATCAATCGCTTCATGGAGGCGCGCATCCGCGAAGCGCCGGAGCAATGGTTCTGGGTTCACCGCCGCTGGCCCAAAGAAGCGTGGGCGCAGGCGCAGGTATAGGGACGGCGGTGGTGTTGCGACGCGGCCGGGCAATAGCCGCCGCTTTGGCCATCACGGATACCGGCCGGAATTCTGGCGCCAGCCGCACGGAACGGCTGCTAACAAATTGATCCTATTGACAATTTGCAGAATTGGGGCAGCCTTTTAAAGAGCTTGGCCGGTCGGTCAAGGGGATCAAAGGGCAGACCATGGCGAATGATGAGCTTCAGCTGCGCCTGAAAGGCTGGCGCATGACCACCACCGAAGTGCTCTATTTCATGCCCGATCATCCCCGCCTGATCCAAAGCTTTGTCTGGCAAACGCTGGACCTCGCGCCGGACTTTCCGCGCATCCGCCAATTCCTCGAATTCTGGCGGGCCGAGATCGAGGCCACCATCCATTCCATTCGCGTCGCGTCCGGCGAAGGTCTGGCCCCGGCAAGAGTGCAGATGGGCCAAGAGTGGCGGCTGAATTAGCCGCCGTCCCATTCGCGCACGCGCACCACGGTGACTGTGCAGGGCGCGTGGGCGGCCACCTCGCCCGAAACGCTGCCGAGCACACGCCGCTTCAGGCTTTCGGCGCGCGCGCCCATCACGATCTGGTCGACATGATTGGCGCGGGCATAGTCTAAAATGGCCTCGGCCGGACTGATCGCTTCCAAAACGTGATAGCTGATGCGATCTGCGCTCAAGCCCATGGGCGTTGCCCAAAATCGCAGCTCCGCCAGTCGCTTTTGATGGCGATTTCGGCCTTCGTCGTCCAGGGTAGCGTCCGGCGCCAGCGGCTTCAGTTTCAGCACATTGAGAAACGCCACGCGCACATCGCCATGGGCTTGGGCCTGGCGCGCGATCGCTGCGCGCAAGGCGGCGGCCAGCGCTTCATTGGTTTCGCCAAGGTCGATGGCGGCGGCGACAATCGGGGCGGTGGCGAGCTTGGATTGCACGGCGAGCTTTTTTTGACCAGGGCGGCCGCTTGCGCTTTGGCGCCTCGCGACCAGCGCGCAAATATGGATCCGGACCCGGAGCGTTCCGCGCGCTCGGTCAGGGTGACTTGATCAGGATGGCGCAGCGCAAAGGCGAGCTGGGCGGCGGTCGGAAAGCGTTGATCGGGATCGACCTCCAAGCAGCGCAATACGATTTCCTGAAACCAGAGCGGGATCGCTGTATTGCGTTTGCGCAATGGCGTCGGCGGCTCCCAGATGGGTTGCTTCAAGCCTTCGACGCTTTGCGGATCGCCGAACGGGCGCACGCCGGTGGCGCAGAAATACATCAGGCAACCCAGCGCGAAAATGTCCGAACGGCGATAGGTGCGCGCGCCCGGCACCTGTTCTGGCGCCATATAGGGCGCAGTGCCGTAAGGAAGGCGAAACTCCTCAGCTATCAGATCAGGCAGATAGGCGTGATGCGATAGGCCGAAATCGACGAGAACGGCTTTGGCATCAGGGCGAAACAGAATGTTGGACGGCTTGATGTCGAGATGAATGACGTCTTGGCTGTGCAGGCTGACCAGCGCGTCGGCCACCGCCGCCGCGATCCGGGCGACTTCCTCCACCGGACGCGGCAGCCGCTCCAGCCAGCCGAACAATGAGCCGCCCGCGATCTGCTCCATCACCGGATGCGGAACCCGCGCGAAATCGCCGACGGCGAAAATCTTCGGCACATGCGGCCCGCTCAAGCGCGGCAGGATCATGCACTCCATTTCAAAGCTGACCAAAGCCGCGGCGTCTTCGCCTTCGGCCAGCTTCGGCGTCTTCATCAAAAGCGCAGTGTTCGGATGATCGGGATGGGTCACGCTCCACAGGTTTGCCATGCCGCCAGCGTGCACGGCCTTGACCAGCGTGAAGCCGTCAATCACTTCGCCGGGTTCGCGCCGGGCGCGCGCCACATCACCGTCCCACATAGAGCAGCTCCGCCAAGCCTTCCGGCAAGCCCGCCGCCAAAATTGCCTTCGCGGCGGCGGCGGCGGCGGCGGTATCATAGCTGACACGCTGAAACGCGATCTCTTGGGTTTGGGCGTCAAACAGCGCGTAACTGGCCGCCGCATCGCCATTGCGCGGCTGTCCGACGGAGCCGCGCACGACCTGCCAGCGCCGCTGGCGCAGCAGCGGGATCTTGGTTCCCGATAAAGGTTTGAACAGGATCGCCTTGCCGCCGGGCTCGCTGGCATAAGGCGCTGGGTTATTGGTATGGCCACAAAACACCAGTCGCGCATCACAGCCGCGCAAACCCAGCGCGGCGCTGTCGGCGTCCATGACATAACGCCACTTGGCCGGTGCGGAGGCGTTAGCGTGGACATAAATCCGATCGCCGTCGCGCACCGTGAGCGGCAAGCCGGTCAGGAACGCCCGTTGTGCTGCGCTCAATTGCGTTGCGCTCCACCGCGCCGACACGGCCGCGTCTGGATTGAGATCTGCCTCCACGAGAGCCGCATCATGATTGCCGCGCACGGCCAGCGCCGCGGCGCCGACGCGTTCGGCCACAAGGTCGACCACCGCGCCCGGCTGGCCGCCATAGCCGACATAATCGCCAAGCAGAACGAACTGCTGCGCGCCGTTCTTTCTCGCATGCGCCAGGCACGCTTCCACCGCCGGCAGATTGGCGTGAAGATCGGCTAGCACTGCGATGAGCATGGCGCCAGATTAGCGCACCGATGCGGCGCCCAACGATGCGGCTTTGGTCGATGCAACTGCCTAAGCTTCGCCCTGCGGGCGAATGTCGCAGCTTCTGCGCGCGTGCAGGCGTTACCATGATGACAGAAACCACAAAGGAACGCCCATGCGCCGAATCCTGATGGCAGCCGCCGCCCTTGCCTGCCTTGCCCTGCCCGCTTTGGCCCAGGACGCCGCGTCAAAAGTCGCTGTGACGATCTACAATGACGATCTGTCATTGGTGGAAGACGTGCGCACGCTGTCGCTCACTGCCGGCCGCCAGCGGATCGAGTTTCCCGGTGTGTCGGCCGAAATCCAAGCCGAAACCGTTGCCCTTGGCGCGGAGGGCGTTGAGGTGATCGAGCAGAATTTCGATTTCGATCTGCTCACCCCTGGCGCGATGATGGAGAAAGCCGTCGGCTCCACCATCAAGCTGGTGCGCACCAATCCCGCCACCGGCAAGGAAACGATTGAGGCCGCCAAGGTGCTGTCGGCCAATGGCGGCGTGGTGTTGCAGATCGGCGACCGCATCGAGGTGCTGCGCGATGATGGCCTTCCCGTGCGCGTGCTGTTTGACAAGATCCCGGACAATCTGCGCGCGCGCCCCACGCTCTCGGTGCAGATCAACAATAAGGGCGCCGGCGCAAAGCCGTTGTCGTTGCGCTATCTCACCCGCGGCCTGGGCTGGAAAGCCGATTATGTCGGTGTGTTTGACGACAAGTCCGGCCGGCTCGATCTGCAAGGTTGGGTGACGCTGACCAACACCTCCGGCGCGGCCTATCGCAATGCCCGCATCCAGCTTGTCGCGGGCTCGCCCGGCCAAGGCGGCGCGCCGATCTCTGGCGCTGTGCGCGGCGGGCGCGGCAGCGATGACACCCAGTTTGGCGATTATCACCTCTACACCCTGAAAGAGCAGACCACGATCGCGGAGAACCAGACCAAGCAGGTCAGCTTCCTCGCCGCGGACGGCGTGAAGGCGCGCAAGGTCTATATGGTGGAGCGGACCGGCTTTGGCTCTGAGCGGCGGCCCTCGGGTGCAGCCGTGCGCTTGTTCTTCGCCAATGATGAAGCAAGCGGCCTGGGCGAGCCCTTGCCGGCTGGCGTGATGCGATTGTACGCCCGCGACAGTTCCGGGCGGCCGCAATTCATCGGCGAAGATCGCTTGGGCCATATGCCTGAGGGCTCCGAACTTAATCTCGCGATCGGCCAGGCGTTTGACGTCACCGCCCAGGCGACGGTTGAAAAACAGGACTCACCGGTCAAAGGCGTGACGGTCACGGCGATGCGCTATGCTTTCCGCAATGCCCGCAACGAACCGGCGATCATCCGGTTTGTGCTCAGCGGCTTGAATGAAACCCGCAGCTACGGCTCGCCGACCATTAAGCCGGAGCGTATCGACGCCAACACGGATGCCTTTGACGTCCCGCTCGCCGCGCGCGGCGAAACGGTGCTCACATTCAATGTTCGCCAGGGCAAAGAGATCCGGGAATAGGCGCGATGTGGAGCCGTGCGGTCCTTATCGCTGCGTTTGCGGCAGCGCCCAATGCGGCGGCGGAAACGGCCGTGCGCGCCGGGCCCGCGCGCGATGTGGTGGTAACGATCTACCGCGACAATCTCGCGCTGGTCACCGAAACCCGTGAGGTGACCTTACCGTCCGAAGGCGGACGAATTGAGTTTCCCGGCGTGCTGGAGGGGGCGCTCGCCGAATCGGCGGTGCTGCGCGGGCTGGAGGGGCGCGAACGCGAACGCAATTTCGATTTCGACGCCATGAGCGCGTCGGCGCTTCTCGCGAAATCGGTTGGCGCGCCGGCCCTGGTGGTGCGCACCCATAAGCGCACCGGCCGAACCACGGAAGAACCAGCCGCCATTGCCGCGGCCGGCAATGGCGTGGCGCTGCAGTTCAAAGATCGCCTGGAAGCGCTCGGTTGCTCAGGCTTTCCGGAAAAACTGGTCTTGAGCAAAATCCCGGACGGCTTGAAGGAGCGGCCCACCTTATCGACCACTTTGGCGCCGGGGCAAGCGGGCGCGCGTACGGTCACGCTCAGCTATCTCGCGCTCGGGCTGGGCTGGAAGGCCGATTATGTCGTTACCGAACGCAGCCCCGGCCAACCCTACCAGGTCGATGCCTGGGTGACGCTGACCAATGAGGGCGCAGAAGGCTTTCGCGATGCGCAAGTGGGTGTCGTGGCCGGCGAGTTGAACCGCGTGCTGTCGCAGCCGACGCGGGCCTTTCTGCGCCAAGCCGCCAGCCGCGCCTGCTGGGCCGGCGGCACGACCAGCGACGTGCCCCTGCGCGACAATCGGCGGCGCTTCTTTGGTTTCCCGCCGCCGCCGCCGCCGGCCCCAGCAATGATGGCGCGCGAGGCGATGGCCGACGAAATCGTTGTCACCGGCGCCAAAGTGCAGCGCGAAGAACTGGCGGATTATCAGTTCTACCGTCTGGCCGAACCGACGACACTGAATCCCCGCCAGACCAAGCAGGTGCGCTTCCTGTCCAAGACCGCAGCGGTCGCCGCGCGCGTCTATCGCGGCGACATCTACGCTGCGCTGCAGTCTGAGCAACCCTTTTCCACCAGCGTGCGGCTGCGCTTTCGCAACGACGAGGCTCAGGGCCTGGGCGAACCGCTGCCCAAAGGCACGGCCCGCGTGTTTGCGCCGTTCGGCGGGCGCACCCTGTATGTCGGGCGCGACGACGATCTGCGCGATACCGCGCGCGGCCTCGAATGGGAGATCACAAGTGCGGCCAGCGAAGCCGTCAGCCTGCGAGCAAAAACGGTGGCGGCGCGCACTGTTGCGATGGGCAATGAGCGCCTGCGCCAAATCGAAACCCGCGAAGTGCGCGTGGTCAATGCGTCTGCTCAGGCCGCCAATGTGGAACTGGCCGAGCGCATCTATGGCAACAGCCAAAGGATCACTGCCGAAACCATCCGCAACCGGATGAAAGACGGTGCGCCCAGCTGGACGCTCACCCTGCCCCCCGGCGGCGAACAAACCCTGCGTTACACGATCAGTTGGATCAAATAGCGCCTCGAAAAAGGGCGGGACCGTCACCGGCCCCGCCCTCTTTTTGCGATGCAGCGTCAGCTCAGAAGCTGCGCTTGGCTTCGATGCCCCAGATGCGCGGCTGGTTCACAAAGCCGGTCAGGTTGTTGAAGTCGATCGCGCCGACACGGGCTTCTTCATCGGTGATGTTGCGGCCAAAGGCGCTGAGCGAGGTGACGCCGTCCTTGGCGAGCCAGGTGGCGCGCACGCCGCCTTCCCAAAAGCCGTCTTCTTTGAATTCGCGGCTGTCATAAAGGAAAAAGTTGGTGTCGCCCTTATAGGCCCAATCGGTGTTCAGCACGATCTCGGCGCCCGATGTCAGCGGGAAGCGATATTCGGCCGACAGATTGGCCACCCATTCCGGCGCGTTCGGGAAGCTGTTGCCATTGATGTTGGCCAGCGTCACGCCGCCAAGCACGACGGTCGGATCCAGAACCGTGCACGGCGCGCCGCACACTTGCGTGCGCAGAGCCGCATCCTTGATCTCGGTGTTGTTGTACGACACTGCCGCCCGCAGGCTGAGCTTGTCAGTCGCGCGCAGCAGCAGATCGACCTCCGCGCCATAGCCTTCGGCGTCCTTGGCGTTGACCAGGCGATTGGAATTGCCGGCGCCGCCGACAGCCGTGAGCTGCAGGTCTTCCACATCATAGCGGAACGCCGAGATGTCCGTGCGCAGACGCCCGCCAAAGAGGTCGCCTTTGATGCCGGCTTCATAAGAGGTGAGGAATTCCGACTTCGCGGTTGTCACTTGATCGCCAAACAGCAACCGGCCCTGGATCGACGGGGCGCGGAAACCGCGTGCGACGCGGCCATAGAGATTGACGTCGTGGGTCAGCGCATAGGTCGCCGACAGGTCCCACGACGTCGCGCCATCATCGGTCGATACCCGCACCGGCGGGCCAAGCGGCGGGCTGAACGGCGCTGCGATCAGGCGCGTGCCAAGGAAGTCTTTTTCGTCTTCCGAATAGCGCACACCGGCGGTGATCGCGAGGCGATCGACCGGGCGCCACGAAGCCGAGCCGAACACCGCCCAGGCTTTGGTGTCCTGCTTCTGGCGGGCTTCGCCGTTCGGCGTATTGCCGCCCAGACCGTCATAATTGAACGAGAAGATTTTCAGGCTTTCGTCAAAATAATAGGCGCCGGCGAGCCACGAAAACGCGCCCTGGGAATTGCTTTCCAGACGCAGCTCCTGAGTGAATTGGCGATGGCCGTCAATGCCGTCGCGGGTGTCGGCGCCGAACGGAATGAGGCCGGGGCGCGAGCCGGTCGGCAGGAACACTGCGCCCGAGCCGCCATCGATATCGCCGCGCGAGTCGTAGCGATCGATGGTTTCGTAACCGCTGACCGACACCAAAGTTGCCGGGCCGAAATCATAGGCTGCCCGGATCAAGCCGCCATAGGTGCGCAGCTTTTGGAAATTGCCGTCGCCGCCATCATAAAAGACTTTCTCGCGGTCGAAATTGCCGTTCAGTTTGTTGGAGCCGCGATCCACCACATTGGCGCGGAACAATTGGCCGGTGCCGTCGAAATCGCGGGCATGAGCGCTGACGAGAAGATCATAGCGGCTATTGGGCTGATAGCGCACCTGGCCGCGCACCGCGAAATCACGATAGCCGCCAAACGCGTTGCTTTCACCGGTAAAGCCATTATCAACCCAATCTTCCTGGCCCGACACAAACATCGAAAGCCGGCCGCTGAGGCCCGGCGCAATCTCGCCCCCGATGGCTGCTTCGCCTTCCACGCCCTTAAGGCTGCGCAACGATACGCGACCATAACCGCCAAACTTCGCGTCCGGCTTCACGGTGTCGAACTTCACAACGCCGGCCGGCGTATTGCGGCCAAACAGCGTGCCTTGCGGGCCGCGCAGCACTTCCACTTGCGCGACGTCAAACAGCGGGAAGCCCTTCAGGATCGGGTTTTCCTGCACGACATCGTCAAACACCACGCTTACCGGCTGGGAGGCGTTGATGTCGAAATCGGTGTTGCCGAGGCCGCGAATGTAAAAGCGCGGGAAGGTGCGGCCAAACGAGCTTTCGACGTTCAAGCTCGGCACACGCGCGGCAAACGCAGTGAGATCGGCGCCGCCGGCGGTGATCGTGGCGATTTCGGCCGGCGACAAAGCGGTCACCGACAGCGGCACGTCCTTCAGCACTTCGGCGCGCTTGCGGGCGGTGACGATCACCTCTTCCTGGGCGCTGACCTGGGGCTTGGCTGCTTGCGCAAGCGCCGGGGTTGCGAATGCGCCGGCCACCAAACCGAAACCTAATGCGATCGCGAGCGCGCGCAGCGCCACACCGTTTTTCATTTCCGCCATCCCGCTGTTTGGCCGCCTGTTCTGCGACTGTGCTTGACGGATTTGTGAATAACGCAAAAAACGCAAGCGGATTCAGAACGCTTGAATAGAATGCCGCATATTGCGTTGCCGAAACAACACGGCCCGCCCGCGCGCACATATCCTGATTGGCGAAATCAGTGCGCCGCCGCCCAGGTATCAGCCGCTTTGGCTTCCACCGTCAGCGGCACGGTGAGGTTTGCAGCCGGCGCAGCCGCGCCTTCCATCACCTGCTTGACGAGTGCGATCGCGGCCTCGGATTCCCCCCGTGGGGCTTCAAACACCAGCTCGTCATGCACCTGCAGCAGCATCCGAGTTTTCAGGCCGGCTTGCGTCAGCGCGCTGGGCAGGCGCGCCATGGCGCGGCGGATGATGTCGGCTGCCGCGCCCTGCAATGGCGCATTGATCGCTTGGCGTTCGGCGAAGGCGCGCTCCGATGGGGTTTTAGATTTAATGCCGGACAACCAGCAGCGACGCCCGAAGACGGTGCGCACATAGCCATTGGCGCGCGCCTCAGCTTTGGCGCGCTCCATATAGTCGCGAATGCCGGGAAAGCGTTCGAAATAAGTCTTGATGTAGCGGGCAGCTTCGTCCTGGGCGATGCCGAGATTGTTGGATAATCCGAACGCGGATATTCCGTAGATGATGCCGAAATTGATCGCCTTGGCTTGGCGGCGCACCATCGGGTCCATGCCCACGATCGGCACACCGAACATTTCAGAAGCGGTCATGGCGTGAATGTCGAGACCGTCGGCGAACGCCTTTTTCAACTGCCGAATATCGGCGACATGGGCCAGCAGGCGCAACTCGATCTGGGAATAATCGGCGCTGATCAGCACATGGCCCGGCTCAGCGATAAAGGCTTCGCGGATGCGCCGGCCCTCATCGGTGCGGATCGGAATGTTCTGCAGATTGGGATCCGACGCGCTCAAGCGCCCGGTCGTGGTGGCGGCCAGCGCGAAGCTCGTATGCACGCGGCCGGTGACGGGATTGATCGCTTCGCGCAGCGCTTCGGTATAGGTGGAGCGCAGCTTCTGGAGCTGGCGCCAATCGAGCAGAATGCGCGGCAAAGCGTGGCCGGCGCTGGCAAGGTCTTCCAGTACACTGGCGTCCGTGCTCCAGGCGCCGGTTTTGGTTTTGCTGCCGCCAGGCAGCCCCATTTCGCCAAACAGAATATCGCCGAGCTGCTTGGGCGAGCCAACATTGAACTCCCGCCCCGCCAGCTTGTGCGCCTCGGCTTCAAAACCGGCCATGCGCTGGGCGAAATCGCTGCTCAAGCGCGACAGCATATGCGGATCGACCTTCACGCCCGCCCGCTCCATCGCGGCGAGCACGCGCGGCATCGGCCGCTCCAGCGTCTCGTAAACGGTGCGCAAATGTTCGCGCGCCACCTGCGGTTTCAGCTTGCGCCACAGCCTGAGCGTGACATCAGCATCCTCGGCGGAATAGCGCGTGGCCGCGTCGAGCGCCACCTGATCAAACGTGATCTGATTTTTGCCGCTGCCGCAGACGTCGGAAAACTTGATCGGCGCATGGCCCAAATGACGCTCGCTCAGATCATCCATGCCATGCCCATGCAGGCCCGCGGCGAGCACGTAAGACATCAGCATCGTATCGTCGATCGGGCCGACATCGAGGCCATATTTGGCGAACACGGACAAATCGAATTTGATGTTCTGGCCAATTTTCAAGATCGATGGATTTTCCAACACTGGCTTCAGGGCCGCAACCACTTCGGCCAAAGGCAATTGCTCGAGGCGCGGTGCGGGAGGCGCCTCAGGCGCAGGCGCTGCAAAAAGATCAGCGACCGCCTCAGGCTTTTGGGCGTGGCCGACCGGGATGTAACAGGCCTCATTCGGCCCCAGCGCCAGCGCAATCCCCACCAGATTGGCGCTGACCACATCGAGGCTGTCGGTTTCGGTGTCGACGCAGACTTCGCCGGCGGCTGCGATCCGCGCGATCCAGTCGGCCAGCGCAGCGCGATCGGTGATCGTGCGGTAAGCGTCGCGATTGATTGGGGGATCGTCCATGTCCGGCGCGGCATGCGCCATGGCCGGCAGAACCGCGCCTTCCTTGGCGATATGCTCGCGCACGCGCCGGCTGATGGTGTTGAATTCCATGTCCTGCAAGAATGCGAGCAGCGCGGCGTGATCGAAATCGCGCACCGCCAACGCCTCCAAAGGCGTTTCAACCGCAACGTCATCCTTGAGCGTCACCAGCAGCTTGGACATGCGGATTTGCGCGACATTGTTCTCGATCGCTTCGCGGCGCTTGGGCTGTTTGATTTCGCTGGCCCGCGCGATGACGGTCTCCAGATCGCCAAACATGCCAATCAGCTCGGCGGCGGTTTTCGGCCCGATGCCCGGCGCGCCGGGCACATTGTCGACGCTGTCGCCCATCAGGGCCTGGACATCGATCACCTTGTCGGGCGTGACGCCGAACTTTTCCTGCACGGCCTCCAGGCCAAGCGGCTTGGACTTCATCGGGTCAAAGAGCTCGACCTGGCCGGGCACGATCAGCTGCATCAGATCCTTGTCGGACGAAACGATCTGCACTTTTGCGCCGCTCGCTGCAGCATGGCGGGCATAGGTGGCAATCAGATCGTCGGCCTCATAGCCTTCCATATCGATGGCCGGCACGCCGAAGGCGCGCGTTGCATCGCGGATCAGCGCAAATTGCGGGATCAGGTCTTCCGGCGGCGGCGGGCGCTGGGCCTTGTAGGCGGGGTAGAGCTCCTTGCGAAACGACTTTTCGGACTTGTCGAAAATCACCGCGAGATGGGTCGGCCGTTCGCTCGCCTTCATGTCTTCCAGCAGTTTGAACAGCATGTTGCAAAAGCCGCTGACTGCGCCGACGGGCAGACCGTCACGCGCGCGCGTCAAAGGCGGCAGCGCATGATAGGCGCGAAAAATATAGCCAGAGCCGTCGATCAGAAAAAGCCGCGAGGCGGCATTCAGCGGTGCAGTCATGACCGCGATTTAGCATGGCGTCACGCGGCGCGCATCCCTGGCGCAATCAACCCAAAACCTGCGGCGCCAGCCACACCCCGATCGCGGCCATGATGGCGAGCGCGGCGATGTTCACCCACACGCCCCGCCCCATCATGCCCGCCACGGTCGTGCGTCCAGAGGCAAACGCCACCGCGTTCGGCCCGGTGCCGGCCGGCATCATGAACCCGCAGGAGGCCGCAATTGCCGCCGGCACGACAAGCACGACCGGATCAATGCCGGTGGCTTTGGCGAGCGCACCGAGCACCGGCAGCAGCATGGTGATGGTGGCGACATTGGACATGAACTCGGTCAGCACGATCACCAAAGCCGTCACTGCCAGCACGATCAGGATCGGCTCGGCGCCGGCAAGGCCGGACAAGCCCAAGCCCAGCCATTCGGCGAGCTTGGTGCGCTCCATTGCTTCGGCCAAGGACAAGCCGCCGCCAAACAGCAACATCACGCCCCAAGGGATTTTCACCGCTTCCGGCCAGGTCAGCAGCGCGCGGCCAGGTGCAGCCTTGCCGGCGGGCAAAAGCATCATCGAAATTGCGCCGCCGACGACGATCGCCATGTCGGTGAGGCCGGGAAGGCCAAGCGATTTGCGAAAGAATTCACCGCTCACCCACAGCGCAATGACGGTGGCGAACACGATCAGCACCCGCACTTCCGGCCCGCTCATCGGACCGAGCGCGGCGCGCTCGGCTGCGATCTCCTCGCCGGCCACGCCCAGGCTTGTGTTGCCGGCGTTCATCCCAAACGTCACCACCATCCAGGCGGCCGGCAACAAGAGCAGCATGGTCGGCAAGCCAACGCCGAGCCAATGGATGAAGCTGACGCTGGTTCCCAACTCCTCCTTCATCCAGCCCATGGCGATCAGATTGGTCGGCGTGCCAATCGGGGTGGCGACGCCGCCGATCGAAGCCGCATAGGCAACCCCCAGCACGAGGGCCTGGGCGAAACGCTTTTGGTTCGGCCCGGCGGCGGCCGCGACCGACAGCGCGATCGGCATCATCATCAAAGCCGTGGCGGTGTTGGAAATCCACATCGAGATGAAGGCGGTGACCGCCATGAAGCCGAACACCAAAGCGCCCGGCTTGCCCTTGGCGAGCGACAGGGCGGTCAAGGCAAACCGCTTGTGCAAGCCCCAGCGCTCAATCGCCACCGCCAGAATAGAGCCGCCCATCAGCAGCAACACGATCGGATTGGCGTAGGGCGCAGCCGCCTGGCGCTCCGTGCCGGCGCCGATCAAGCCGATCACGACGAGCGGCAGCAAGGAGGTCGCCGCAATCGGCAACGCCTCCGTCGCCCACCAAACCGCCATCCACAGCGCCAAACCCGCAACCCGCCAGGCTTCCAGCGCAAGCCCTTCGGGCGGGGCGATCACGAAGGTCGCTGCAAACAAAACCGGCCCAAGGATCAGGCCGATGAGCTTGGCGGGCGTGCGGGTTTCAGTTTCTGGATCGTCAGACATGCCAGCGGCTTAACATGCGTTTGGGGGGGACGCACCTGGCCCTCATCCCCAACCGACCCGTTCACGGATCCCGAATGCCGCTGCGCGGCTTCATAATGCCTGTTCGCTGCGACTTCTGGGGCCAGAAGTCATCCTAGGGCTTTGCGCAGCAAAGATCACGGGATGACGGCATTGAAGGCGCACCAAAAGGCCATAGCGCAAAATTGGAGAAGCCGAGCGCGCCGATCAATGCTCGTCGCTATACGCGCCTTCGGCCAGCACAAAGCGGCGGTCGCAATACAGGCATTCGACGTGATCTTGCGCGCCCATGTCGTAATAGACGACCGGATGGCCCAAAGCGCCGCCGCCGCCATCGCATTTGACCCGCTTGGAATGAACCACGATCACTTCCGGGGCGTCGGGGGCTTGCGGGGTTTGGCGGGCGGCCATGGGGGCTCGTTTTCTGTCACTGATTGCGTTTGGAGACTGAGCAGCCTACCTAAAGCGCATCGCCCGCCGGCTCAAGCCGGCCGTTTGGACTGCCCATGCCTGCCGATGATGTAAGACCCGCCGCTGCTGCCCAGGCGGCCGCCCTGCCCGCTTTCGCTATTGAAGCCAAGGGCCTGCGCAAGACCTATGCAGGCGCCAAGAAATCACCGCCCAAGGAAGCCCTGCGCGGCATTGATCTGGCGATCCCGCGCGGGGCGTTTTTCGGCCTGCTCGGGCCCAATGGCGCAGGCAAGAGCACCTTCATCAATATCCTGGGCGGGCTGGTGATGAAGACCGGCGGCACGGCCTCGATCTGGGGCCTGGATATCGACGCCCATCCGCGCGACGCCCGCGGCGCCATCGGTATCGTCCCGCAAGAAATCAATATGGACCCGTTCTTTACCCCGCACGAAAGCCTGGAATTGCAGGCCGGCTATTATGGCCTGCGCAAAGACGAGCGCCGCACGGAGGAGATCCTTCAGGCCGTCGGCCTGTGGGACAAGCGCGACGCTTATGTGCGGATGCTGTCAGGCGGAATGAAGCGCCGGCTGCTGGTGGCCAAGGCTTTGGTGCATACCCCGCCGGTTCTGGTGCTCGATGAGCCGACGGCGGGCGTGGATGTGGAGCTGCGCCGCAGCCTGTGGACCTATGTGAAGCAACTCCACGCCGAGGGAGCCACGATCGTGCTGACCACGCACTATCTGGAAGAGGCTCAAGAGCTGTGCGACACTATCGCGATCATCCATCACGGGCAGGTCGTGGCCTGTGAAACGACCCCGCAGATCCTGCGCCGGCTCGACAAGAAAACGCTTGTCATTACCCCGCAAACGCCCTTGACAGCGCCGCCGCAGGGCCTTTCCGGGCTTGACGCGACCCTGCGGCCGAGCGGGGCGCTGGCGATCAGCTACCGCGCCGGAACCGACACAGTGGAAAATCTGCTCGAGCGGGTCAAAGCCGCCGGCCTCACGATCCGCGACCTGGCCACCGAAGAGCCGGATCTGGAAGACGTCTTCGTCGCGCTGACGAGTGGGTAAGACGCGCCTCTCATCGCCTTTCAAGGAGAACGGTTAGGGGGTGAGGATAAGGGACCATTTGGTGAATGCGTGGCGGCACGGATCATCCGTATCTGCTCACAATTCTGAAACTCCCTCACCCTTGTCCAAAACTCCCTTGCCCCTGTCTGAAACTCCCTCACCCCTACGCCTGTCCTGCTGGGAGCGGGAATTTCACGCGCTTGCCAGAATGTCCGCAATCCGCCCGCAGGCCTGGCCATCGCCATAGGGAAAGCGCGGCCGGCTGGCTTCGGCATAGGCGCCGGCATCGTCAAACAGGCGGCTGACTTCGCGCACAATGACATCCACATCGGTGCCGACCAAAGTGGCTCCGCCGGCTTCTACAGCTTCCGGCCGCTCCGTCACTTCGCGCATGACCAGCACCGGCTTGCCGAGCGCGGGGCCCTCCTCCTGAACGCCGCCGCTGTCGGTGAGGATCACATGCGCACGCTTCATCAGCGCGATGAAATCGAGATAGCCGACCGGCTCAATCAGCTGCACGCCCGCCTTGCCTGCCAGCAGGCGATTGACCGGCTCCTGCACATTCGGATTGAGATGCACGGGATAAATGATCTGCACGTCCGGCCGTTCGGCAAGCTGGGCCAAGGCTGCGCAGATGCGCTCAAAACCGCCGCCAAAGCTTTCGCGGCGATGGCCTGTGACGAGCACGAGTTTGCGCCCCGCCATCGCCGCCGGCAGCCGGGCGCCAACTTCGGCGCCCAGCGATTGATCCTTGTCCAGACGATTGGCGCTGGAAAGCAGCGCATCAATGCCGGTATTGCCGGTGACGAAAATCTTCTCCGCCGGGCGGCCCTCGCGCAGCAGATTGGCGCGCGCGGTTTCGGTTGGCGCAAACATATAATCGGCGAACGCGTCGACGACGACGCGGTTCATCTCTTCCGGCCAGGGCCGCTGCAAATCAAACGAGCGCAAGCCCGCCTCGACATGGCCGACCTTGGCGCGCAGATAAAACGCCGCAAGCCCGGCGCCGAGCGCGGTGGTGGTGTCTCCGTGCACCAGAATATGGTGCGGCCGAAAATCCGTCAGCGCATCATGCACCCCGGTGATCACCCGCCCGGTGAGTTCCGGCAGTGTCTGGTTTGGCCGCATCAGATCAAGATCAATATCGGGCTGCAGCTGAAAGATATCGAGCACCTGGTCGAGCATGGCGCGATGTTGGGCGCTGACGCACACAAGCGTTTCATACTCAGCACGCTGCTTCAAGGCGATGGCAAGCGGGGCCATCTTGATGGCCTCGGGGCGTGTGCCGAAAACGATCGCGATCCGCTGGGTCATGGCGCGCTTTCAGCATGAAATGGGCCAGAACGGAATGGAACTCGCCTCTCATGTGCGGCGAGAAGATCGTTAAACCTTAAGCGCCGCCAAGACCGCGCCGGCCAACACCAGCAACATGATGAACGCCGTCATGGCGGACGCAACGATCCGCGAGGTCTTGAGCACCCGCTTGCCGCCCGGCGGCGGGCGCTTGTCTTCGCGCGGCGCAAGCGTCCAGCGGGCGAGCAGATACATCGCCCCAGCCAGCGCCAACACCACGGTTCCAGCCATCGCGCCGGCAAACAGCGCGCCGCCAGCGGCGACCCAAGCCAAGCCCGCCAAAGCCGGATGGCCGTTGCGCATGGCGTTGCGCACGAAGCGGTCGGCGCGGCCCTGGTCAAGGTCGCGAAACGCCATGGGCGCAACGACGAAGGAGAAAAAGCCAGTCCAGCCAAGGGCTGCGCCGGCAAAGATCAGGGCCAGCCCTGCGCCGAAATCACTCATGCGGCTTGGTTAATGCGATTCCGCCGGCCGCCCTACTCGATGGCGATCAATACCTCGTTGCGGCGCATGAAGGGCGGCGTCCAGGGCGGGTCATAAAAGGCATAAACCGGCGCAGCTTTGGCCTTAAGGCCGGCCTTTGCGATGAAGCCCGTGAGGTCGGTTGTCTTCTCGGTCAGGGCGGCTTCGGTATTGAGGCCGGAGAAGCGGACCACGGCATAGCGCGCGCCGGGCTGTTCGATCAGCGCCACATTGGGATCGTTCGGGGCCGGCAGATTGGCCATTGTAGAGCCTTCCGGCATCACGAACCGCACAATCCAGCGCCCCTCGCCGGCGGCGGATTGCGCCACCGGGGCGGTCATGGCGATTTTTTCGCCGCGGGTCTGGATCACCGGCGCGGTCATGGCGATTTTCGCTTTTGGCGCGTTATCGCCGAAAATGTAATTCGCCAAAGGCCGAAAGCCGCGACTGGCGGCCTCGCCCCGGCGGCCTTCAACGGTCACTTCCGCGACAATCAAAGGCCCATATTGGCGCACTTCAAAGGCGCCCTGGCGTTGTTCGACTTTGAACGGCGGCTCAGGTGTGGCCATGGCGGCGGGGCTTCCCAGAATGGCGCCCGCGAGCGCGGCGATTGCAAGATGTCTCATATCGCTTTTACGCGCCGGAGGGGAAAGCGGATCGCGCGATGTCTTGCGCGTCCGCGGGTAGGACATTTCACCGCACTGCCTAAGTCCGGGCCATGGTCCTACGATTTCACGAGAAACGGGGAGATCAGAACGATGGCATCGTTGAAAACCGCGCTCGGCGTGGTGGGGTCGAAAGCCGCGCTCGCCGCTGTGGGCTTGGCGGCGCTGTGCGCTAGCGCCGGGGCGGACGAGAAATTCGAGCCGGTGCGGATTCCGGATAATCCTTATCCCAGCACATACAAGCCCAAGCCCTCGGCGCCGACCCTGATCCGCAACGCCACGATCTATGACGGGTCCGGACGAATCCTGACCGGCGATGTGCTCATTGAACAGGGCCGCATCGAAGCGGTTGGCGGGGCGCTCAAGGCGCCCAAGGGCGCGGTGGAAATCGACGCCAAAGGCCGCTTCGTCACCCCCGGCATTATCGATATTCACAGCCATCTCGGCGTTTATCCCTCGCCCGGCGTCAACGCCCATGATGACGGCAACGAAGCCACCAAACCCGTCACGCCCGACGTCTGGGCCGAACATTCCGTGTGGCCGCAGGATCCCGGCTTCTCGCGCGCTCTGGCTGGCGGGGTCACCGCGATGCAGATCCTTCCGGGTTCGGCTAATCTGTTTGGCGGCCGCACTGTCACGCTGAAGAATGTGCCGGCCCGCACCGTGCAAGGCATGAAGTTCCCCGATGCGCCTTATGGTCTGAAAATGGCCTGCGGCGAAAATCCCAAGCGCGTCTATGGCCAAAAATCCGGCCCGGCGACCCGCATGGGCAATATGGCCGGCTACCGCGCCGCCTGGATCAAGGCCGTCGATTACAGGAAGCAATGGGACGACTACACCAAGAAGGCCGAAGCCTTCGCCAAGGATGGCGGTAAGGAAGGCAAAGACGGCAAGAAGGCTGAGCCGCCGAAAGCGCCCGATCGAAAGCTCGATATGGATACGCTCGCCGATGTTCTGCGCGGCAAGATCAGCATCCAGATGCATTGCTACCGCGCTGATGAAATGGCGTTGATCATCGATATGTCGAAGGAGTTCGGCTACAAGGTTTCAACCTTCCACCACGCCGTCGAAAGCTACAAGATCGCCGACATTCTGGCGCGCGAGCAAATCTGCTCGGCCATGTGGGCCGATTGGTGGGGCTTCAAACTGGAAGCCTGGGACACGGTGCGCGAAAACATCCCGCTGGTGCACAAGGCCGGCGCCTGCGCCATCGTGCATTCCGATAGCGCCATCGGCATTCAGCGCCTCAATCAAGAAGCCGCGAAGGCCTTGGCCGACGGCCGCCGCGCCGGGATCGAGATCGACAAGGGAACGGCCTGGACTTGGCTGTCGCTCAATCCCGCCAAAGCCATGGGCATCGACAAGGAAACCGGCAGCCTCGAAAAAGGCAAAGCCGCCGATATGGTGATCTGGTCGCGCGATCCGTTCAGCGTTTACGCCCGCGCCGATCAGGTCTTTATCGATGGCGCAATGCTGTATGATCGCTTCGATCCGAAGAACCAGCCCGTCTCTGATTTTGAACTTGGCTATGATGCGCCGGTGCGCAAGATGGAGGGCCAGCCATGAAGCGGCGCGAACTTCTGATGCTCGGCGCCGCGCTTTTGGCGACGCCCGCGCTTGCCCAAAAAAAACCGGCGCCCAAGCCCGCAGCCCAAACACCCGTGGCGCCGAATGCCCCGCCGATTCCGGAGCCCGATCCCGGCCCACAAGCCGCGCCAATCCCGGCGGGCGCGCGTGGCCTGCGTGTGGCTGTCGTCGGCGGCAAGGTCGTCAGCAATGACGGCGCGCCGGTAGACGGGGCCACGGTGTTGTTTGCTGACGGCAAGATCACCGCGGTCGGCAAAGGCGTTGCGGTTCCCGCCGGCTACAAGGTGATCGACGCGAGGGGCAAATGGGTCACGCCTGGTATCTTTGCCCCGTTCTCGCGCCTTGGCATCATGGAAGTGGAGCTGGAAGACAGCGCCAATGATGCGCGCGTGCGCGCCGTTGCCATCCCCGCCGCCGCTGACGCCGCAAGCGCGTTCGATCCCGCCGCCATCCCGATCGCGGTGACGCGCGTGGAAGGCGTCACCCGCGCCGCTGTGGCGCCGATCGGAGGGCCCTCGCCGATCTGCGGCTTTGGCCTCACCGCTGACCTGTCCGGCGACGACAACTCGATCAGCCGCCAGAAAGCGTTTCTTTATATCGAAGCCGGCGAACTCGGCGCCTCGCGCGCGGGCCAATCGCGGATGACGCTGTGGCCTTATCTCGACGCCGCCTTCAGCGACGTCGCCGGCGTGCCGATGCGCTATATGAGCCATTCCGAAGGCATTGTGCTGCGCCGCGCGGAAGCCGAGGCGCTCGTGCCGGTGCTGCGTGGGCGCATCCCGATCCTGATGCGGGTGGAGCGCGCCAGCGACATTCGTCAGGCCATTGCGCTCAAGCGCAAACGGCCGGAGCTGAAGATCAATCTGGTCGGATGTTCGGAGGCCTGGCGGGTGGCGTCCGAGCTTGCCGCCGCCGGCATTGGCGTGATCGTCAGCCCGGTGGAGAATTTGCCGGGCAGCTTTGAAACGCTCGGCTCGCGGGCTGACAATGCCGCGATCTTGGCCAAGGCCGGCGTGAAGGTCGCGATCGGTTCGGCGCCCAATTCTGATGAGGGCCACCAAGTGCGCCTCACGCCGCAATTGGCCGGCAATGCGGTGGCGCACGGCATGGATTGGGATGACGCCTTCAAGGCGATCACATCGGTCCCTGCCGATCTCTACGGGCTCGCCAATGCAGGCCGGCTGCGGCCCGGCTTTGTCGCCGATCTCGTGGTGTGGGACGGCGATCCGCTGGAAGTGATGACCAACGCGGAGGCGGTGTTCATCGCCGGCGCGCCCGTGGCGCCCGACAGCCGTCAGACCCGCCTTCGCGACCGCTATCTTGACATCAAGGGCGCCGATGAAAAGCCGTTCCAGTATCGATAGTCCGAACCCGGATGATCGGCATGGATAATCTTTTTGCACGCGGCGCTGAGGCGGGGGCGCTGTTAAAGGCCCGCGGCCAAACCATCGCGGTGGCGGAATCAAGCGCCGGCGGGCTGATCAGCGCAGCCCTGCTCGCCGTGCCGGGCGCCAGCGGATATTTTCGCGGCGGCGGCGTGGTCTATACGGTGCGATCGCGCATGGCGTTTCTGCGCATGGACCGCGCCGACATCCGCCCTTCCGCACTCGACACCGTGCCCGCTTTGGCCGCCGCCGTGCGCCGCGAACTCGGCGCCGATTGGGGGCTGGCCGAAAGCGGCGCCGCCGGCCCAGGCGATCCCGCAGGCTTCAGCTTTGTCGCGCTTGAAGGCCCGCAGTCGCTGGCGCGTCGCATCGACACCGGATCAGACGACCGCCGCGCCAATATGGTCGCCTTTGCGGGCGCGGCCTTGGCGCTTCTTTGTGAGGCGTTGCGGCAGGCCAAAGTGTGAATAGATAAGCGCCGCAGGGAATGCGCCGCCGCGCTCACCCGCCCGGCAAACGCGCCCTTAGAGCGGCAATCTCACCGCGCAAAGCCTTCAATTCCGCAAGCATCTCGGCTTGGGTGTCACGCGCGCGATCCTGAGACGCCGCCAAGCCCTCCACATCATGCTCAATCTCGCTCACCTCCTTGCCCACCACTTCGCCAACGGCCTGGGTGAGCTCATCATTGCGCGTGACCTGAACAGCGTCGACGATCACGCCGATAAAGAGATTGAGTACTGCGAACGCCGCCACGACCGTAAACGCCAGGATGAAAGCCCACGCCCAAGGAAACATGGCGTTCAGCTCGGTCACCATGTCGCCCCAGCCGTCGAACTGGCTGAGCTGAAACAAGGTCAGCGCCGATGCGCCAAGATCGGCGAACTTGGGATGAAATTTGCCGAATAAGGTCGTCGCCATGACCGCGCCGATATAGAAAACCACCACCAGCACCATAAAAGTGGCGAAAATCCCAGGCATCGCGCTGATCAGCGCCTCCACCACACGCCGCATTTGCGGCACATTCGACACCAGCCGCAGCACGCGCAGCACCCGCAGCGTCCGCAACGCGGCAATCGAGGGCGCGGTCGACAGGTAACACAGCCCGACGACGATCACGTCAAACACGTTCCAGCCATTGCTGAAATAGCGCCGCGGGCCTTGCGCCAGAAATTCCAAGACCAACTCCAGCGTGAAGATCAGCAGAAAGAGCAGGTCGAGATTTTCAAATATCGGATGCCACGGATTCCGTTCGCCGAAATGGGCGTCGATCCCCAGCGTGATCGCATTGACCACAATGCAGGCCAGAATGAAGCCAGTGAACCAGCCGCTATCGGTGAACTTGCGCAGCCATGGCCAACCCGTTTCCTTTGCGAAAGGCAGTTCCGCTTGCGTTGCCGGCTTCTGTGTCTTCGCCATCCCCTGCTCCTCCCGCAGGCGGGCGTTTGGCGACGCCCGCAGGAGCGGAACTTAGGAGATGGCGCCGCCGCGCGCATCCATAAATGTGGTTCAGGTCTACGAGGTCGGGATCGGCTTGGCGACGCTGGCCTGTTGCGTCGGATTGGGCACGATAAAGCCCTTGGCGGTATAGATCCGCTTGCCCCAATGCCCGCCCGGAACATGCCAAACGCGCACCGCACTCCAATCGCCCTTGGGCGACACATCCTTCACCGGCACATCCACCGTGATCTCGCCCTGGTTTAACCAGTTGGCGTGGTCGACCACGATCTTGCGCGTCGACACCACCCGGCGCACGACAGCGACATGGCCACGATTGGCGCCGTTAAAGCCGTTCATGACAATCACCGCACCCGCTTCCGGCGCCTTGCTGCGCCCATAGCGGCCGGCGGCCTGTTCCCACCAAACCTTGGCGTCGCCGCGAATATCCAGACCCGATTCGGCGCGGGCATAAGGCACGCATTGCAGCCGGGCGCTCATTCGGATCAGGCGCGGCTGAGACGTAAAATCGGCCAGCTCGGAGCTTTCAGCCACCGGCTCCAGCAAGGCGCCAAAGCTCTCTTTCGCCGCCAGGGTCTGTTCAACCGGCAGGACCGGCTCGGCGGCTGCGATATCACCAGCCTTGGCGGACGGCGCGCCGAGCGCCCAGCTCAACCCGATCACGACGCCGACCAGCGATAGCCGCCAGCCTGCCTGTCGTCCCGGGAGGGTGGTAGAAAGTACACTCAAAAGCCCAACTCCAGTCGGCTGGTCCACATTCTGCGGCCAGACTTCCCACGCTCTGCAGCCGTGCAAGGGAGATGCGCCCCGCCGGCCTATTCTGCGCAGAGACCGCGCGCGTGCCCAGCGCGGCAGTCGACAGTTTCTAATGTTTCAAAACGACCCAATAAGGTTATCGATCCATTAATGTCGCAATCACAGTAACTGAAGCAACTCAAAAAAATCATTGGGGGAAAATAAACCCTTCCGAAACGTAAACGCGCGCACCCCATTGGCCGCTCGGAATATGCCAAACGCGCACTTCGCTCCAGTCATTGCGCAGCGACACGTCGCGCACCGGCACGCGCACGCTGACCTCGCCGCGATTGAGCCAATTGGCTTGATCGACAAGGATTTCGCGACTGTTGCGCACCGCCGCAACCACCGCCACATGGCCGCGCGTGGTCGTCTGATAGCCCTGCATCACCAGCACAGCGCCAGGTTCGGGACGCACGCCGCGGCGATAACGGCCATCGGCCTGCGTCCACCAGGTATGGGCGTCGCCATAAATCTGAATGCCGGAAATCTCGCGGGCAAAGGGAACGCATTGCAGCGGCGGCACGCCGGGTAACACTTTCGCCGGCAGCTCCATTGGCCCTGACAGCGGCCCCGGCCCGCCGCCGCGCGGACCGATCGGGGGCGGTTGCGGCGGCGCAGTGGCGCACGCCACAAGGATCAACGCCAGCGCCAAGCTGGCGGCGAAGCGCTTCTCGGAGGCGGTCGGCGGGCTCACTGTGTCATGGTTAACAGCCAAGGCTGAAGCCCTCGTGAACGTGCGCGTCAGGCCGCAGCCTTGGCGCGGCTTGCCGGTTCATAAGCCAGGATCGGCGACAGCCACTTTTCAGCCTCCGCCAAGGGCCAGCCCTTGCGCGCGGCGTAGTCGGCGACCTGATCGGAATCGATGCGGCCAACGCCGAAATAACTCGCCTCAGGATGGCTGAAATAGAGCCCGCTGACGGAAGCCGGCGGCGTCATGGCGAGGCTTTCGGTCAGGTTCATGCCGATGCGTTCGGACACGCCGAGCAGCGCAAACAATGTGCGCTTCTCGGTATGGTCGGGCTGCGCGGGATAACCGGGCGCCGGACGGATGCCGCGATACTTCTCCGCGATCATCGCCTCGACATCGAGCTGTTCGTCCGCCGCATAGCCCCAGTGGGCGCGTCGAACCTGGGCGTGCAGCCATTCGGCGGCGGCTTCCGCAAAGCGATCGGACAAAGCCTTGAACATGATTGAAGAGTAATCGTCACCCGCGGCTTTGAAGGCGTCTGATCGCTCCAGCTCGCCGATGCCTGCGGTGACGGCGAAAGCGCCGACATAATCGGCCACCCCTTCGGACGCGATGAAATCGGCCAAAGCCAGATTGGACGCCGCCTGGCCCTTGTCCATTTGCTGGCGCAGTGTGAACAACCGCGCAGCCTCGGCCTTGCGGGTATCGTCCGTGTACAGAACAATATCGTCGCCCGCGCGGTTGGCCGGGAAGAAGCCATAGACGGCGCGCGCCTCGATCCAATTCTCGGCGATCATCTTCTTCAGCATCAGCTGGCAATCGACCCACAGGCCGCGTGCGGCTTCACCGACAATATCGTCCTCCAGGATCATCGGATAACGCCCGATCAGATCCCAAGAGGCGAAGAATGGCGTCCAATCGATGAACTGCGCCAGCGCCTCCAGCGGGATTCTCTTCTCCTCGCGCACACCCAGGAATCTGGGTTTGGCGGGCGCCCGGGTGAAATCGACCTTCAGCGCGCGCTTGCGGGCGGTCTCCAGCGGCAGGCGCGGGCGCTTGTCTTGGCCTGCCAGATAGCTTTCGCGCGCGGCGGCCTGATCGGCCTTCTCATTGGCGATATAGCCATCACGATCGGTGGGTGAGAGCAGCTTTTGCGTCACCGGCACGGCGCGCGAAGCGTCCGTGACATAGACAGTCGGGCCGCTATAGTTCGGCGCGATCTTCACCGCTGTGTGCGTGCGGCTGGTCGTTGCGCCGCCGATCAAAAGCGGGATCGTAAAGCCCAAACGCTGCATTTCGCTGGCCACAAAACACATCTCGTCCAAGCTCGGCGTGATGAGGCCCGACAAGCCGATCGCGTCGACCTTTTCACGCCGCGCGGTTTCCAGGATTAGATCGCACGGCACCATGACACCAAGGTCAATCACGTCATAGCCGTTGCATTGTAACACCACGCCGACAATGTTCTTGCCGATATCGTGGACGTCGCCCTTGACAGTCGCCATCAGGATTTTGCCCGCTGCCTGCTTTGAGCCTGCAGCCTCTTTCTCCGCTTCCATGAACGGCACGAGATGGCCTACCGCCTGCTTCATCACGCGGGCCGATTTCACCACCTGCGGCAGAAACATTTTGCCGGCGCCGAACAGATCGCCAACAACGCCCATGCCCTCCATCAGCGGGCCTTCGATGACGTGCAGCGGCCGCTCCACACTGAGGCGTGCTTCTTCGGTGTCCGCGATGATGAAATCGGTGACGCCGTGAACCAGCGCGTGCTTCAAGCGTTCTTTCACCGGCGCATCGCGCCAGACCATATCCTTCACCGGATCTTTGCGCTTTTCGCCGTGCTTGAAGCGCTCGGCAACATCGAGAAGCCGTTCGGTGGAATCGGCACGGCGATTAAGGATCACATCCTCCACCGCCTCGCGCAGCTCTGGGGCAATATCGTCATACACGGACAATGCGCCCGCATTCACAATCGCCATGTCCATGCCAGCGCGAATAGCGTGATACAGAAATACCGAATGCATCGCCTCGCGCACCGGCTCATTGCCGCGAAACGAGAACGACACGTTCGACAATCCGCCCGACACATGCGCGTGCGGCAGCGTGGCGCGGATCGCGGCGGTGGCATCAAAGAACGCCTTGGCGTAATCGGCGTGCTCTTCGATGCCCGTCGCCACAGCAAAGATATTGGGATCGAAAATGATGTCTTCCGGCGCAAAATCGAGCTTGTCGCGCAGGATGTTGTAAGCCCGCGTGCAGATCTCGATCTTCCGCAACGCGCTGTCGGCCTGGCCTTGTTCGTCAAACGCCATCACCACAACGGCCGCGCCATAGCGCTGCACCTTCTTGGCATGGGCGAGGAATTCCTTCTCGCCCTCTTTCAGCGAGATCGAGTTGACGATCGGCTTGCCTTGCACGCATTGCAGACCGGCCTCGATCACGCTCCATTTCGAGCTATCGACCATTAGCGGCACGCGCGCGATATCGGGCTCTGCTGCGATCAGATTGAGGAAGCGGCGCATCGCGCTGACGCCGTCGATCATCGCGGCGTCCATGTTCACATCAAGCACATTCGCGCCGGCTTCAACCTGCTGACGCGCAACCGCAAGCCCGCCGGCATAGTCGTCGGCCTCGATCAGCTTACGGAACTTAGCGGAGCCGGTGACATTGGTGCGCTCACCGACGATGATGAAATTAGCAAACGGGTTGGTCATGTCTGCTCTCACGCCACAGCCGTGAATGGTTCCAGGCCGGAAAGGCGCATCACCGGCTCACACACAAAGGGTTGACGAGCGGGCTTGCCCTTCACAGCCGCAGCGATTGCGCAGATGTGTTCGGGCGTAGTGCCGCAGCAGCCGCCGACGAGCGAAACGACCCCGCCTTCGGCCCAGGGCTGCATGACGCGTACCATGTCGGACGGCGATTCATCGTAACCGCCCATGGCGTTGGGCAAGCCAGCATTAGGATAGGCAGAGATACGGACATTCGACGCGCGCGCCAAAGCGCGGATATGGGCGTCCATGTCCTTCGGCCCAAGCGCGCAATTCAACCCCACGCTCCACGGCTGGGCATGGCGCACCGAATGCCAAAAGCCCTCCACCGTCTGGCCCGACAATGTGCGCCCAGACAAATCGGTGATCGTGCCGGAAATCATAAGCGGCAGCTTGAAGCCGACTTCATCAAAAACATCCTCCACCGCGAAAATCGCGGCCTTGGCGTTGAGCGTATCGAAAATGGTTTCGATCAGGATGATGTCGGCGCCGCCTTCGATCAAACCTCGGGTTTGGATGCGATAGCCATCGGCCACTTCGTCAAAGGTGACTTCGCGGTACGCTGGATCATTGACGTTTGGCGACAGGGACAATGTCTTGCTTGTCGGGCCAATGGCGCCGGCGACAAAGCGCGGCGCGCCGTCTTGCGCCTCGGCCGCATCGGCGGATGCGCGCGCGATCTGGGCGGCGGCGACGTTCAGTTCCTGCGCGATCGCCGACAGCGCGTAATCGGATTGGCTGAGCGGGGTTGCGTTGAAGCTGTTGGTGCTGGTGATGTCGGCGCCAGCGGCCAGATACCGATCGTGAATCGCGCGCACAATATCGGGGCGCGTCAACGCCAGCAGATCATTATTGCCCTTCAGCGGCTTGTTGTGATCCGCGAACCGATCCCCGCGGAAGTCTTTCTCTTCAAGGCCGTAGGCTTGGATCAGCGTTCCCCAGCCGCCATCCAAAATCAGAATGCGCTCCGCGGCGAGCCCATCCAACGCGCCGAGCCGGCTTTCACGGGTCCACTGGGTCATGCCTCTGCCTCCGCGCGAGCGCCGATCATGCGGCAGATCGCGGTTGTCAGTTCCGCCCGATTGAGCGTGTAGAAATGGAAGTCTTCAACGCCCTCGGCGGCAAGCCGCGCGCACAATTCGCCAGTGGTGGCGGCGGCGACAAGCGTGCGGGTTTCGGGATCGTCGTCGAGGCCGTCAAACAGATGCGCCATCCAGGCCGGGATGGTTGCGCCGCAGCCGGCCGCCATCTTCACCGCGCCTTTGAAATTCGTCACCGGCATGATGCCGGGCACGATCGGGGCAAACACGCCGGCCGCCGCCAAGCGATCGCGGAACTTCAAGAAGAAGTCGGCTTCGTAGAAGAATTGGCTGATGCCGCGGGTGGCGCCGGCATCGAGCTTGCGCTTGAAATTGTCGATCTCCACGGTCCAATCGGCGCTGTTGGGATGGCGCTCCGGATAGACCGCCACCGACACTTCAAAGTCAGCGACATTGCGCGCGCCTTCCGCCAAGGCGACTGCGTTAACATAACCGTCCGGATGCGGAACATAGGCTTCGGCAATGCCGCCCGGCGGATCGCCGCGCAGGGCCACAATGTGGCGCACGCCTGCGGCCCAATAATCGTGCAACACCTCATCGATCTCAGCCCGTGAGGCGCCGACGCAAGTGAGATGGGCTGCCGGCTTCAGCGCTGTATCCGACACGATCCGCGCCACGGTGCGATGGGTGCGGTCGCGTGTGGAGCCGCCAGCGCCATAGGTGACGGACACAAAACTCGGCGCCAGCGGGGCAAGCTTGGCGATCACCTGCCACAACTTGTCTTCCGCTTCGAGCGATTTGGGCGGGAAGAATTCAAACGACACGCGCGGGCGTGTGCGGCGGCTGGCGCGGGCCAGCAGACCGGCGGCGTCCTCGGCAACGGATCGGGCGACAGCGGCGCTCATGCTGCATTCTCCTGCACCGGGCTCAGCCGCTCGGCGGTCCAAATCTTGACGGTGAGTTTGTCAGCGCCGGCGCGATCCGGCGCCAGCGACGCAAGCGCGGCGACCGGCGCGCCCGCAGCCGCGCACCACGCCGCAATCTCGGCGTCGGCAAATCCAAGCCGGCGATGGGCGTGTTCGGCGCGCAGAAACTCCAGATCGTGCGGCGCAAAGTCGACCAGAACGATCCGCCCGCCCGGCCGCGCCAGCCGCACCGCTTCACCAATCGCGCGGGCGGGATCGGACAGAAAATGCAGCACCTGATGCACAATCACCACATCAGCCGCGTCCGGCGCGATGGGCGGGGCATAGATATCGCCGTGGCGCAGGGCGAGGCGCCCCTCCGGCAGATCAGCCAGGGCCGCACGCGCCACCGCCAGCATCTGGCGGCTGATGTCAAAGCCAAACAGGCGCCCCGCATGCGGCGCAAATAGACGCAGCATTTGGCCCGCGCCGACCCCGACATCAACCAGCCGCGCAAACGGGCCGGGCCCAGCGGCGGCAAGGATGGCTGCGTCAATGTCGGCATCAGGCAAATGCAGACCGCGGACCTTGTCCCAGGTTTCGGCGTGGCGGGCGAAATAGGCTTGCGCGGCGGCGTCGCGGGCGGCGCGAATGGCGCCGAGGCGCGCGGCGTCAGCGGCCAAAGACGGGTCGGCCGGATCCAGGGCGCCGATCAGGCCGTCAACCAGCGCGCGCGCGGGCGCACCTTCCGGCGGCAGGCCATAGAACACCCACGCCCCTTCCGGCGTGCGCCGCGCCAGACCCAGATCGGTGAGCAATTTCATATGTCGGCTGATCCGCGGCTGGCTCTGATCGAGCGCCTGCGATAGCTCCCCCACCGACAGCTCGCCTTGCGTCAACAGCGCCAGCGCCCGCAGCCGCGACGGCTCGCCAGCGGCCTTGAGGGCGCCGACCAGCCGGTCCAGGCTCTGCCGCTGGACCGAAGCGGGGTCACCGCCACGCGGACTTGGAGATATAAACATATCTTTATATGCCTCATCCATAGGCTGCCGCCAAGCCGAAATCGACTCCGGCTTGTCAGACCCGGGCAAAGCACGCAGACTCCAGCGCGAACGGAGGGGAAGTGTCGGATGCGCAAACTGATTTTGATCGGCGCTGCTGCCGCAGCCTTGCTTGCGCCTGGCGCCTGGGCGCAAGACCTGGCCCCCGAAGCCGTCCATGACCCCTGGATCAAGCTGAACCGCGCCAGTTTCGCCATCCATGAGGCCATCGACAAGGCCGCCCTTGGCCCGGCAGCGAAATCCTATCGCACGGTTACACCGAGCTTTTTTCGCAGTGGCGTGAACAATGTGCTGAGTAATCTGGCAGCGCCCACAACCTTGGCCAATGATCTTTTGCAGGCCGAGCCGGCGCGCGCTGGCACGACCTTTGGCCGGTTCATGCTGAACACGACCATCGGCGTTGGCGGCTTGTTTGATCCCGCCAGTCGAATGGGATTGGCCAATCATACAGAAGACTTTGGCCAGACTTTGGCGCGCTGGGGCGCGCCAAGCGGGCCATATCTGTTTGTGCCGCTGCTCGGGCCGACCAATGTGCGCGATCTGCTGGCCGCGCCGGTAGATCTGGCGACCAATCCGCTCGCTTACGTCAAAAGCGGCAAGGATGACGTCTCACCGCTCGCCGCAACCGGCGTGGTCGGCGCGCTTGCCGCGCGCGAAGACTTGATCGACCAGATCGCCACCCTGCGCACCTCGCCGAACCCCTATATCAGCTATCGCAGTTTCGCGACGGTCGCGCGCGAAGCCGCCATCGCCAATGGCCGCGATGCGACCCAAGAATTGCCCGATTATGGAGTAGAACCGCCGCCGCCGAAATAAGGCTGAGCCGTTCGGATTGCGACTGGGAGTTTTAAATATGTCGGGACAGATTTCGCGTCGATGGGCGGTATTGGCGTTGGTCGTCGGCTTGGCGGCGCCTGTCGCCATGGCCCAGGCCGCCAAGCTGGGCGCCGGCGATCCGGCCTTGATCAAATCGGTGGAGACCTTTGCCGCCGCCAATGTGCCCCAAGCGCTCGCCGCGATCACGGACACAAAGTCCGCGCCCGAATTGCGCCGGCAGAAATTCGCCGAGCAGATGGACCGCTTTGGCGACATTTCCAAAATCGCCCGCCAGGTTATCGGCGTGCACGCCCGCGCCTTCCGGACTGATCCGCAGCTGGAACTCGACTGGCGCGCCACGTTCCGCGATTACGCCTTCACCTTTTATGAGCAGGAACTGGATCGCTTTGGCGGCGCCAAGGTCGCTGTCGCGCCCGGCTTGACGACCGTGCGCACCAGCCAATCCGGCGCAGTGCTGGCGGAAGTCACCACGATCCTGACAATGCCCAACGGCAGCAAGGAAAACATCCGCTGGCGCGTGGAGCAAACGACCGATAAGACCGCCTGGAAAGTGCAAGACATCGCCGCCAATGTGGATGGCAGTGTGATCTGGCTGGCCTTGGCGCAGAACCGCGATTTCGTCGCCCAGCTCAATGCGATGAACGGCGATGTGCGCAAGTTCATCGTCGAAGTGAACAAGCAGACCGAAACAATGCGCAAGCAAATCGCCGCGCGCCAAGCCGGGCGGCGCAGCTGAAGCGCGCTTTGGTGATGCCCTAAACGCCAACCATCGCAGATCAGCGCCCGGCGTGGAAAAGTGCGCCGGCTCGGCCGCCTGTGGCGGATCGCACGGGCGCCAAGCCGGCGCGTGACAGGCACAGGCCAAGCTCGCTACAACGCCTCAAACACAGCGAGGACCGACCATGCCGGTGATGAATTACCTGACCCAATGCACCTTCGATCATGGCGCGCTGGCGCATGCGCCGGCGATCCTGGCGGGGCTTGGCGTCAAGGCGCCGTTCGTGGTCACCGATCCGGGCCTGAAGGCGGCCGGCCTTCTGGACCGGGTTATTGCAGCTTTGCCGGGCGCACCCGCGGGCCTCTATACTGACACCCCCGCCAACCCGACTGAAACCGCCGCACGTGATGCAGTGGCCGCGTTTAAGGCGAGCGGCGCTGACGGGATTATTGGCGTCGGCGGCGGTTCATCAATGGATATGGCCAAAGCGGTCGGCTTGATGGCGGCCCATGTCGGCCCTTATGAGCGCTATGGCGGCACACAAGGCGGGCGCAAGCATATCGGCAAGATCGCTCCGCTGTTGGCGATTCCGACGACGGCCGGCACCGGCTCGGAAGTCAGCGTCGGCTTCGTCATGATCCTCGACAGCGGGCGCAAGGAAACCTTTGTGTCGCCTTTTCTGATCCCCTCGGCGGCTTTGTGCGATCCGGAGCTGACATTGGGACTTCCCGCCGGGCTCACCGCCGCCACCGGAATGGACGCGGTGACCCATTGCATCGAGGCGGTGCTGAGCGTCGTTGTGCATCCGCCGGCTGAGGGCATTGGCCTTGATGGCCTCCACCGCGCCGTCGGTATGGGGATGCTCGAGCGCGCGGTGAAAGACGGCGCCGACCGCGACGCACGCTGGCATATGATGATGGCGAGCTATGAGGGCGCCTTGTCGTTCGTGAAGGGCCTCGGCGCGGTGCATGGCTTGTCCCACGCATTGGGCCGGGTGAAAGCGCTGAAGCTGCATCACGGCACGCTCAATGCGCTGATCCTGCCGCACGCTTTGGAGATGATCGCGCTGGCCGGCGCTGTCCCGGAGAAGTTCGCGCGCCTGCGCAGCGCCATGGGCTTGGCGACTGGCGCGGATTTGGCGGGCGCGATCGCTGATCTCAATGCCCGCATTGGTTTGCCAAAGGGCCTAGCCGCGCTCGGCGTCACCGAGCAGCATCTGGCCGAGAACCTGGACTATGCGGTGAGCGATCTGGCGACCGCATCAAACGCGATCAAGTTCGGACCGGCGCAGTATGAAGAGTTGTTTTCCCGCGCGTTGTAATTTCACTTCGCCATTTCAAGCTGCGCCATCACCGGCTGGCCGATCAAAGCCGCCTTGTCGGCGGGATCGACGGGCTTGCGCAGCACGATGGCGCCAAGCCCACGCGCGGCTTCGATCAATTCCGCACTGGGGTCGGCGGTGATTATCGCGGCGCGCCCAGGCTTGACGAGGCCGCGGGCGCGCCAATTGGCGAGGATGTCGAGGCCGGTTTCTCCGTCGTCGAGATGGAAATCGACCAGCGCCAAATCAAACGGGCCTGGCAAAGCGCGCGCCGTGTTGGCGTCTTGCGCCATGACCGGCTCTGCGCCCCAGCCGCGCAACAACGCCTCCAGGCCCTCCAGGATCGCGCTCTCATTGTCGACGCACGCCACCCGCGCACCAGCAATGGCGGCGGCCGGCGACGGTGCATGATGCGGCGCGTCATGGCTGTGGCTGGCGTGATCGACCGCCAATAGCTCGATGCAGAACACGCTGCCCTTGCCCAGGCGGGAGCGCATATTGAGCTTCGCGCCCATCAAGCGTGCGGCGCGTTCTGCAATCGAGAGCCCTAGCCCCAGTCCCTTTTCCGCGCCGGCCACATCCAAGCGCTGGAACTCCTGAAAGATCAGGCTGCGCTTTTCAGTCGGCACGCCGGGGCCGGTGTCCCACACCTCCACGCGCAGCATCTTGCCGCGCCGTCGGCACCCGACCAGCACCCCGCCTGTTTTGGTGTAGCGCACCGCGTTGGAGATGTAATTCTGCAACACAGAGCGGAGCAAGAACCGATCGGCGTAAACCCAACAGCCACAGACATGAGCGAGCACCTTGAGCTGCTTGGCGTCGGCCTGGCCCTGAAACGCATCGGTCAGATCGGCAACCAGATCGGCGATCGGAAAAGCTGTGAAGTTCGGCTTGACCGCGCCAGCGTCAAGCTTGGCGACATCGAGGAGCTTGCGCAGCAATTCGTCGGCGGCCGAAATCGAACGGTCGATCTTGGCGGCGTAGCGCTGGGCGGCGGGATTGTCGGTTTCGGCGATGGCTTGAGCAAACAATCGCGCGGCGTGTAGCGGCTGCAAGAGGTCATGGCCGGCGGCGGCCAGGAAGCGCGCCTTGCTGCGGCTGGCCTCTTCGGCGGCACGCTTGGCGCTGTGCAGTTCGCGCGCCAACATGCGATTGAGATCCACCTCGCGCGACAATTCCGCCATGCGCTCGCCAACGCGATCTTCCAGCCGCTCATTGGCGCGTTCGAGCGCTTCTTGGGCGGCCTTCTCGGCGCTGATTTCGGTGAAGGTTGTGACATACCCGCCGCCCGGCATCGGATTGCCCATCGTCTTCAGCACCATGCCATTGGGCCGGCGCCGCTCATAAGCGTGCGGCAGAGCGCAGCGCATTTTGGCGAGCCGGCGTTCGACATGGGCGTCAACCTCACCCGGCCCGCATTCGCCGCGTTCGGCACTGAAGCGGATGACGTCAGCGATCGACATGCTATTATGGATGAAGCCGGACGGAAACTCAAACATCTCGAGATAGGTTTTGTTCCAGGCGAGGAGGCGCAAGTCTTTGTCGACGACGCTCACCGCCTGGCTGATGGCGTTCATGGTTGTCGCCAGAAGTTCGCGCGAGAATTGCAGCTCCTGATTGGTTTCACCCAAAGGATGCACCACTTCGCCAACATCGAGCGCCGCCCCGACAAGGCGGACGCCACGATCACGCGTGCAGATGGGGCGCCGATCACGCTGGCGATCAGGCGTTCGCTCAAGCGTGCTGCAGCCGGATCGACCGGATCGGCAACGGTGAAGCTGCGGCCGCGCTCAAACGCGAATTGGGCAAACTCATCATCGGCGATGCGCTTGCTGACAAACCGCTCGGCCAAAGCGCGCAAATCGCCAAGGCATGCCGCCGGGCCAACGCGCACGCCGCCGATCTGGGCGCGCGCACGGGCGCCGGCGTTGCTTGGGCCGCCCGCGAGACAAGCACGTACAAAGCGGTGTTGACCGTCAGGCTCCAGAACACGCCATGGGTCAGAGGGTCGCCAAAGCCAAAGCCGAACAAGGCCTGCGGGTTGAGCAGCCCGCTCAGCGCGCCGGTAAGCCGGCCGCCGCCAAGCCATAGGCGCCGAGATAGGATGGCAGGAACAGCGTATAGGCCCAGATCACACCGCCTGCGAGCAGTCCGGCCTGTGCGCCCTGACGATGCGCGCCCGACCAATAGACGCCGCCGATCAGGGCCGGTGCAAACTGCGCCATCACCGCGCACGCGACCAGCCCGATCGCGGCCAAGGCGTCGGCTTTGTCGATGAACAGATAATAGACATAGGCCGCCAGGATGATGGCCACAATCACGGCGCGGCGGACAAACAAGAGAAGCCGGCCCATATCGGCGCCGCGCGCCAAAGCCCCATTGCGCAACAGGATCGGCGCGATCAGGTCATTGGAGACCATGGTCGACAACGACACCGCCACGGCCACAACCATGCCGGTGGCGGCGGCGAACCCGCCAATGAAGACAATCAGCGCCATCGCGTCGTTGCCGGCCTGCAAGGGCACGATGAGCACAAACAGATCCGGATTGGCGCCAGCCGGCGCCATGGCCAGCCCCGCCATCGTAATCGGGGCGGCGATCAAAGCGGTCAGCGCCAGATAGACGATGAACGGCGCGCGCGCAGCGCGAACATGAGCCGGGTCGCGGCGCTCGACCGCAGCCACTTAGAATTGCCGCGCCAGGCAGAAGGTCGCGATCACGGACAACAGCGTGATGGTGCAGAACTGCAATGGCGAACCGCCCTGGGCGAAGGCCGCTTCCATGCGGGCAAGGCCGGCGCTTTTGGCGGCAGGGTCAAGGCCGTTGAACGCCATCCAGGCAAAGAGCCCAACCGCCACGAAGGCGGCCAGCTTCACCGCCGATTCTACCGCGATCGCCACGACCAGACCGCGATTGCGGCCGGTGGCGTCATAGCTGCGCGCGCCGAACAAAACCGAAAACGCCGCCAAAGCCAAAGCGATGAACAGCACCTGTTGGTCCTGCGCTTCGCCTCGCACCACCGGCGCACCGGGCCGCCACAAGGTCAGTTCGGCCACGCTCATGCCCACAGCTTTGAGCTGCAACGCGATATAGGGCAGCGCCCCAGCGCCGAGATCGCGGCGACAAGCGTTGCGACCCAACGGCTCTTGCCATAGCGCGAGGAGCTGAAGTCCGCGATTGAGGTGGCGTTTTCGGCGCGTCCGATTTCGGAAAGGCGGCGCAGAAACGGCCAACCAAAGGAATACAAAAGCGCCGGCCCCAGATAGGTCGGCAGGAACATCCAGCCCTACACCGCCGTGGCGCCGACGCCGCCATAGAAGGTCCAGCTGGTGCAATAGACCGCGAACAACAAAGCATAGATGCTGCCCTAGCGGCGCTCCAGCCCAGGCGCGCGCTCACCCCGGTCAACCCGCCAGGCGAGCGCGAACAGAAAGCCCAGATAAAGCGTGGCCGCCGCCGTCACAAGCCAAGGACCCACACCTCGATCCTCTTTTGTTTCCTCCGCCATCAAGCCAACCCGAAGCGGCGCCGCCGGCAAGACCGCCGATGGTCGCAGTGCCCATGGCTCGCTACACTGGCGCATGATCCCGCACGCCGTCTGGCCCGTTGAACCCACCCTGCTTGGTCCATTTCTGATCGCAGCACTTCTGATCGAGCTGACGCCTGGCCCCAATATGGCCTGGCTCGCCATGGTGGCGGCGAGCCGCGGGCGCGCGGCAGGGCTCGCGGCGGTGGCGGGCGTCACGTTGGGATTAGGCGTTTACCTGATCGCAGGCAGCCTCGGCGCGGCGCAGGCGCTCGCCCAGGCCCCGTTGGCTTATCAAACCTTGCGCTGGGCAGGGATTGCGTTTCTGGTTTGGCTTGCGTGGGAGGCTTTTCGCGCCACGCCGACCCAGAAAGCCCCGACTGCCCAAACCAAGTCCGTAACCGGCGTGTTCCAACGCGGCTTGGCGACCAATCTCTTGAACCCAAAGGCGGCGCTGTTTTATCTGACGGTCGTGCCGGCCTTCGTGCGGCCCGATCACGGCGCTGCGTCGAGCCAGATCTTTCTGCTTGGGTTGATTTATCTGACCATCAGCGGGGCGGTGCATAGCGCGATCGTGCTGGCGGCCGCCGGCCTTGGCGGACAGCTTGCCGGCGGCGGGCTGATCGATCGACGGCTCAGCGCGGGGCTCCTGCTGGCGGTTGCAATCTGGACGGCGTGGGCCAGCCGCCATTGACCCTCCCGGCGGCGTCCCACAGGATAGGGAGATGGACAGCGCTGAACCCGCCCTCGCCCGGCTGCCGGGCCTCGCTCGCGAGGCGCCGGCCGAAACCGTGGCCGACGCGCCGTTCATGCTGATTGAGCCGCTGCATCGGGCAACCCCGCTGATCCTGTCCTCGCCCCATAGCGGGCGGCGCTATCCGGCCGATCTGATAGCCGCAACGCGCCTGCCATTGATGAGCCTGCGCCGCTCGGAAGACGCATATGTCGATGAGTTGTTTGCCGGGGCGGCGGCGTTTGGGGCGCCCGTTCTGTGTGCGGCAGTGGCGCGGGCCTATGTCGATCTCAATCGCGACCCGGCCGAGCTTGACCCGGCGATGTTTTTTGATCCCCCGCCGCGGGCAACGTGGCCGCCGTCGCAACGGGTGCAAGCGGGCCTTGGCGTGCTGCCCAGGATCGCTGGCGACGGCGAAGACATTTATCGCCGCCGGATGCCTTTGGCGGAAGCCGAGCGGCGACTGCTGGCGGTGCATAGGCCGTATCACGTCACACTTGCCGGGCTGATCGCAGAGAGCCGGACGCTGTTTGGCAAGGCCGTGCTGCTCGATTGCCATTCGATGCCGTCGAGTGCGCGCGGCGCGCGCGACGCAGACATCGTTCTGGGCGACCGCTTCGGCGCGGCCTGCCATCCCGATCTGACCGCCCTGGTCGAGCAGACCCTGCGGGCCATGGGCTACCGGGTCAGCCGCAACGCCCCGTTCGCCGGCGGCCACACCACCCAGTCCTATGGCCGGCCGACCGCCGCAGTCCATGCGTTGCAGATCGAACTGAACCGTGGGCTCTATCTGCAGGAGCGCTCGCTCACCCGTTCGTCCGGGTTTGACCGGGTGCGGGCCGATATGACCCGGCTGATTGAAACCCTGGTCAGCGTCGAGTGCGGGCTGCGCTAAGCCCGGCAATCCAAAAAGAAAACACCCCGGGTGTGAGCCCGGGGCGAGTTTGATAGGGAGGAAACGCCCAAGAGGGGCGACAGCGCAGAAGCGCTGCACACCCGAAATGTACGCTGCGACGCACAAAACACAAGCCCATAATATGCCAAGCCGACGCGGCGTTTAGAGAAAATAAACGTACATTGCTTGTTTTTTATGGATTTTCCGACAGTATTTTTATGCTGCAGCGCACACCTGCGACCGCCCGCCGCGCCTGTCGCAGACCTTGATCGCAGCTTTGGCGGGTATTTTCGCAGGTCGCGCTTGCCGGACCGGGCCCGGATCGGCACAAGGCGGGCAAGATATTTTGCTTCTGCGAAGGCTTTCCGAACATGACCGCCCCCACCCTGCGCAATATTGCGATCATTGCGCACGTCGACCATGGCAAGACCACCCTGGTCGATCAGATGCTAACCCAAGGCGGCGTGTTCCGCGACAACGAGGCCCGCGCCGAACGCGCGATGGATTCCAACGCCCAGGAGCGCGAACGCGGCATCACCATTCTCGCCAAGCCGACCTCGATCACCTGGCATGACGCGCGGATCAATGTCGTGGACACCCCCGGCCACGCCGATTTCGGCGGCGAGGTCGAGCGCATCCTGAACATGGTCGATGGCTGCGTGCTGCTGTGCGACGCCGAAGAAGGCGTCATGCCGCAAACCAAGTTCGTGCTGACCAAGGCGCTGGCTCGGGGGCTTCGCCCGATCGTGGTGCTCAACAAGGTCGATCGGCCCAATGCCCGGCCCGATGAGGTGCTCGATCACGTCTTTGACCTGTTCGACAAATTGGGCGCCAGCCCCGAACAGCTCGACTTCCCGGCGCTTTACGCAAGCGGCAAGGAAGGTTGGGCGCAAAAGGCGCTGACTGATCCGCGCGCCAATCTCGATCCGCTGTTTGAGACGATCCTGGCGCATGTGCCCGAGCCGCCGCCGCGCGCGCGCTTGGACGAGCCGTTCGCCATGTTGGCGACACTGGTGGATGTCGATCCGTTTCTCGGCCGGGTGCTGACCGGGCGGGTTGAGGCCGGCAGCCTGCAAGTCGGCGCCAATGTCCATGCCCTGACCCGCGACGGCAAAGAGGTTGAGCGGTTCCGGTTGACCAAGCTTTTGGCCTATCGCGGCCTGAAGCGGGTGCCGGTGGAGCGCGTCGAAGCCGGCGAGATCATCGCCATCGCCGGGATGAGCGAAGCGACCGTTTCCGATACGATCTGCGATATCGCGGTCGAGACTGCCATCCCTGCCCCCGCGATTGACCCGCCGACTTTGGCGATCACCGTGTCGATCAATGACAGCCCATTGTCGGGCCGCTCCGGCGACAAGCTGCAAAGCCGCGTTATCCGCGATCGGCTGATGCGCGAAGCGGAAGGCAATGTCGCCATCCGCGTGCGCGCCACCGCCGACAGCGACGCCTATGAGGTCGCCGGGCGCGGCGAATTGCAATTGGGCGTGTTGATTGAAACCATGCGGCGGGAGGGGTTTGAGGTTTCCATCTCGCGCCCGATCGCGCTGACCCGCAAAGATGAAACAACCGACGCTACGTTGGAGCCGATCGAAGAAGTGGTCATCGACGTTGACGAAGAATATTCCGGCGTTGTGATCGAGAAGATGGCGCTGCGCAAAGGCGACATGCAAGACATGAAACCTTCCGGCGGCGGCAAGACGCGGCTGGTGTTCTACGCGCCTGCGCGCGGCCTTGTCGGTTATTACGGCGAATTCCTGACCGACACCCGCGGCTCTGGCGTCATGAACCGGGTGTTTCACGAATGGGCGCCCTATCGCGGCGAAATCCCCGGCCGACGCTATGGCGCGCTGGTGGCCAATGAAATGGGCCAGTCCACCGCCTATGCGCTGTGGAACCTGGAAGAGCGCGGCACCATGTTCATCGGCGACGGCGAGGACGTCTATGAGGGCATGATCATCGGCGAAAACAGCCGCGGCGAAGACCTCGATGTCAATCCGATGAAGGGCAAGAAGCTGACCAATGTGCGCGCCAGCGGCAAGGACGAAGCCATTCGGCTGACCCCGCCGCGCCGCTTGACGCTGGAGCAAGCCATCGCCTGGATTGACGATGACGAGCTTGTCGAAGTCACCCCGGCGGCGGTGCGGGTGCGCAAGCGCTACCTCGATCCCAACGAGCGCAAACGCAACGCAAAAGCCAAGCCCTAGCAGGGTGCGGAAATCGTCTTCCGCTGCCGCTCGAACGATAACTTCATTTCTCTGGCTTTGTGGATGCTGGAGAAACTGATGCGCGGCTCGGATGTTCGGACCGAAAGCTTGTTTTCCTATGTGAGTTGTGAAGCCCGTGTCCCAACGGGGCATCCGCTGCAGCCGATCCGGGCCATCGTGGATCAAGCTCTTGAGGTTCTGTCGCCCGACTTTGAGCGTTTGTATTCAAAGATTGGCCGCCCCTCGATACCGCCTGAGAAACTGCTCCGGGCGCTTTTGCTGCAGGCCTTCTATTCGGTTCGCTCTGAGCGTCAGCTCATGGAGCAATTGGATTATAACCTGATGTTCCGGTGGTTCGTTGGCATGTCCATGGACGCGCCAATCTGGGATGTAACCGTGTTCACAAAAAACCGGGACAGACTTCTGGAGGGCGACATCGCGACCCGGTTCATGGCGGCGGTTCTTGGCCAGCCGCGCGTGAAGGACCTGATCTCCACCGAGCACTTCTCTGTTGACGGCACGCTCATCGAAGCTTGGGCCAGCATGAAGAGCTTCAAGCCAAAGGATGGCGGCGAAAACAAG